>NZ_JBZCPP010000039.1:0-1596 GCF_058267515.1 Pradoshia sp. Z6_59 | reverse complement strand
CTAAACCAGCTAATAGGTTGTCAATATCTCTCTGTATATTTCATTTTTTTATATGCTATACTGTTTTTGGGTATGCCAAATAACCCTCCAGTTTCTTTTTGGAAGGTTTTTCTTATGTTGGATAAATATCATTTCCTAAGCTATATCTAGGAAATTCTGGTTCTTTTTCAATAAAGCATAAATCCAATGAAGCAGCTTATTAATACAAGCTACAATGGCAACTTTCGAAGGTTTTCCTTCTGAACGTTTTCTATCATAGAACTCTTTGAGCTTTTTATTTCTAGAGCTTCTTATTCCACATAAAACAGCTAAATATAAGCTATGCCTTAGCCTACTGGAACCTCGTTTGGTTATGCGATTTATGTTCGCAGTAAACTTTCCAGATGAATGGACACTAGGATCGACTCCAGCGAAGGCCACTAGCTTCTTAGGGTGATTAAACCGATCAATTTCCCCAATCTCTGAAATGATTGTTGCCGCAATCTTTTCACCGATACCAGGAATCGATTGGATAATCTTATATTCTTCTATTTCATTTGCCAGGGATACCATTTGGCTCTCTAAATCCGTTAGGTGTCCTTGGTAGTGAAATAAAATATCGATATACATACTAAGATTGATAAGATGGCTTTCATATTGCACTTTCTGAAAAGGATTCTGAGAAGCTGAATGAATTAACTTTCTTGCTTTTTCTTTAGCCCACTGTACAGACCGACTTGGACAATATTCTCGTATTTTATCTTCTAGTTCTTCCTTGCCAGTCTTTAGAACCTTCTCCGAGGTAGGGTATTCCTTTAATACCGATAAAGATACTTTCGAAAAAAGATCTCCAAAAACCTTTCTGTATTCAGGGAAAACCTGATCTAAAATCGTATGAAAATGCAATTTTGCCTCCACATACATATTCGTCATTATTTCTTGTTGTCTCGATAGATTTCGAAGATTTAAGAGCTGAATTCCTCTCCTCTTTTGAGGTTCAAACTCTTCTTTGTAATAGAGAACACACAGTTGATACGCATCATATGCGTCAGTTTTCACCTTTCTTAAACTAGACTTCTTCGCTTGATGAGAAATGATTGGATTCAATAAGATATAAAGTATGTCATTCTCTTCTAAGCATTGAACAACGGGTGTATGATAATGTCCTGTTGATTCCAATATAACCACAGGCATCTGCCCAGTTGTTTCCTTCATTTCTTCTAAGAAACAGATAAACTTCTCCAACTCTTCACGATTATGCTTAATCGAAAAACTTGTTCCATACGGCTTTCCTTTATCTAAAAAAGCCTGTACTTCACTTTCTTCTTTGGCTATATCTATACCCACAACTGGGTTCATTCTTTCTCCTCCTCTGATAAATTCACCAGTACCCCTAGTCCTCCAAGTAGTATTATAGCTTCGCTTGTTATACGAGATCTCAGTCCCAACCAGCCTCAAACATATTTCTACAAGTAGGGGGTGAACAGTTTAGCGGACGGGATCATTTGTCCCACTGCCCCTTACGTTCTACCCTGGCTACTGATAGATTAAATTCAAATGAAAAAAGTTCAACCAGAAAGTTCTGGCTGAACTATATAATACGAACCTGCCCCTTTA
>NZ_JBZCPP010000038.1:0-1639 GCF_058267515.1 Pradoshia sp. Z6_59 | reverse complement strand
AATCGTTCTTTGAAAACTGGATAATGTAATGTAAGGCAAAGTAAATGCGTTTTAATAAAAACCGAGTAAGAGTTTTTTAACGGTTAAGTTAATAAGGGCGCACGGTGGATGCCTTGGCACTAGGAGCCGATGAAGGACGGGACTAACACCGATATGCTTCGGGGAGCTGTAAGTAAGCTTTGATCCGGAGATTTCCGAATGGGGAAACCCACTGCCCGTAATGGGGCAGTATCTTACACTGAATTCATAGGTGTATGAAGGCACACCCGGGGAACTGAAACATCTAAGTACCCGGAGGAAGAGAAAGCAAATGCGATTTCCTGAGTAGCGGCGAGCGAAACGGAATCAGCCCAAACCAGATGGCTTGCCATCTGGGGTTGTAGGACACTCATTGTGGAGTTACAAAGGAACGGGGTAGATGAAGCGACCTGGAAAGGTCCGTCAGAGAAGGTAACAACCCTGTAGTCGAAACTTCGTTCCCTCCCGAGTGGATCCTGAGTACGGCGGGACACGAGGAATCCCGTCGGAATCCGGGAGGACCATCTCCCAAGGCTAAATACTCCCTAGTGACCGATAGTGAACCAGTACCGTGAGGGAAAGGTGAAAAGCACCCCGGAAGGGGAGTGAAAGAGATCCTGAAACCGTGTGCCTACAAGTAGTCAGAGCCCTTTTATGGGTGATGGCGTGCCTTTTGTAGAATGAACCGGCGAGTTACGATCCCATGCAAGGTTAAGTTGATGAGACGGAGCCGCAGCGAAAGCGAGTCTGAATAGGGCGTTTGCAGTATGTGGTCGTAGACCCGAAACCAGGTGATCTACCCATGTCCAGGATGAAGTCCAGGTAACACTGGATGGAGGTCCGAACCCACGCACGTTGAAAAGTGCGGGGATGAGGTGTGGGTAGCGGAGAAATTCCAATCGAACCTGGAGATAGCTGGTTCTCTCCGAAATAGCTTTAGGGCTAGCCTCGAGTTTAGAGTCTTGGAGGTAGAGCACTGTTTGGACTAGGGGCCCTCATCGGGTTACCGAATTCAGACAAACTCCGAATGCCAAAGACTTATACTCGGGAGTCAGACTGCGAGTGATAAGATCCGTAGTCAAAAGGGAAACAGCCCAGACCACCAGCTAAGGTCCCAAAGTATACGTTAAGTGGAAAAGGATGTGGAGTTGCCCAGACAACCAGGATGTTGGCTTAGAAGCAGCCACCATTTAAAGAGTGCGTAATAGCTCACTGGTCGAGTGACTCTGCGCCGAAAATGTACCGGGGCTAAACGTATCACCGAAGCTGTGGATGCATACCGTATGGTATGCGTGGTAGGAGAGCGTTCTAAGGGCTGTGAAGCATGACCGGAAGGACATGTGGAGCGCTTAGAAGTGAGAATGCCGGTATGAGTAGCGAAAGAAGGGTGAGAATCCCTTCCACCGAATGCCTAAGGTTTCCTGAGGAAGGCTCGTCCGCTCAGGGTTAGTCGGGACCTAAGCCGAGGCCGAAAGGCGTAGGCGATGGACAACAGGTTGATATTCCTGTACCACCTCTCTTCCATTTGAGTGATGGGGGGACGCAGTAGGATAGGGTAAGCGCGCTGTTGGATATGCGCGTCCAAGCAGTTAGGCCGATGAGCAGGCAAATCCGCTCATCA
>NZ_JBZCPP010000037.1:0-3075 GCF_058267515.1 Pradoshia sp. Z6_59 | reverse complement strand
ATCAAACTCTCCGAAAGATGTTTGATCTAGCTAAATTTTAAAGCAAATTGACGAGATTTTAAAAATCTCTTGTTTTTTAGACTTGCTTGGCGTTTCGTTTTGTTTAGTTTTCAAAGAACAATTTGTCGTGTTAGCGACTCTTACATCATATCAATTCAGTTAGCTTTTGTCAAGCATTTTCTTTTTGATATTATTCACTAACAATCTCTCAAAATGTTTCGTGTTGCAGAAGCAACTTTTATATAATAACTTATATTTTTTATGAATGCAACCCTTTTTTATAAATTATTTTTTATAAGTTTGCATTCAAGAATTTATCCGCCTTCTATCTCATAGCGGCTTATTTATAATACCACTATTTCGAGTAATATAAAACTGGAATTTATATGTATTTTTCTATCTATCTCTTCGGATCTCCTCTATATTTAGCGATTCTATCTGTATTTCTGTTCACATTGAAACTCTCAGCTGGTTTAAAACTACTTCTACAGGAGACGGTTAGCATGCATGAGATATTTACTCAATGTAGGATTTACCATATCAAGAAGAAACAAAGCTAATTAAAGCAAAATTGATATTTCTATAATGGAGAAAAAAGACCGTTTTTACACTACTCCTTTAATCATACAGTTAGCTTGTCTTATTTATATATGTGTAAGTATAAAAAGATGGCAAACACAGAATCATAAATATAGTAGTGAATTTCCTTAAACAACCTGGTAAGCATCTATCTCGGATATTTGTTACTTTATTATAGATGTTATACCTTCTTTCAGTATGACAATATAATCGTTACTTGCTGATACTTTCTTTTTCTTCTATGAGAATTAGACAATCTTTTATTTCTGATGGATCAATTGATTCGCTTCTTTATAATGATGCAATCTTTCCAGAAAGCTTTTGTACCTTCACTAAAACCCACCAATCCTGCCGACAAACTTATAAAAGTATAGAACATCTTCTTTTTTAATCACCCCAACATTCTACATATTCAGCTCCGGTCTTTCTTTTTAGATCACCTGATTAATTAGCTCATGACTGGTAAAGTTATACTTCGTTTTTGAAAAACCAGTATTAAACCTTATGTCATATGCCTATTTACTTCGCATTTCTTCACTGGTTTTCCCGTACAGCGAGTAGGATCCTCCAAGCAAATCATTGTGTTTGGAATAGGGGAACGAGGTTCCTCCAATCACTTCTCGGTTCCACATCATAACCGTTACACTTGTTTTCCCTTCCTTGAACTCATTATCTAGTGGATGACCTTTAACGAAAAAACGGACTAAATGAATCTCTTTATTCAAATAGGGCTCGGGTTCGATGGATTGGACAGCCCAGTCCTCTTTAGCGGGAAGTTTCGTTAAGTCACTTATCGTATACGTCCTAGTCCTCTCTCCTTCATAGGACAGGACAGCACATCATATCCTTTATCCTCTAGGAATCCTTTGCAAATTCTCGCATTTTCCGTTAATGGGAGTTGTTCATCGCTTTGTGCGCACCCAGAGAGCAACAAGAAGATTAGATAATACAGTGGTTTTTTCATTTCATCCCTCCTTGTTTACAGATGATATCCTATATTTAAAGCCATGAGAGCTCTGATTGACACCTTTTGTTTTGTCATAGTATAGATAATTAACCTACTATCTAAAAAGCAACCTTAACGAAAACATCCCTTTTCTTTATGTAACATACTAAATTCAAAACTGTATAAGCGACTTCCTGCATCCACTATTTGTGCCCGGTTAGCTGCTTTTAGCTAATCACTTAGTTTTTGTATTGAATCAATAAAAAAGCGAACCTATACATTGATGGGGTCGCTAAAATAACGATGGTATTCCGAAAGGGAAGAATATTGGAGCTATGTAGATAAAACATAATAATAAAATTAATAAAAGAGACATGACTATCGAAAAGACAGATCTAATGATCACTTTCTTATCATTTTTCCTTTCTAACGGCAGCCCAACTACAGCTAAACTCAGTGATACAAGCGAAAAAGGAATAAGGTAATACATCCATGTTTCATTTCTAAAGTCTGATATAAAAAATCCGAAGAAAGCAAATAGGCAAAGTGCTATTAGCGTTATTCCAAATGACCATTGATTAGCTACAAGTTTAAAACTCCTCTTTGCCACTTTCAACATGCCTCACCTTCCAAATATATCCTTTTTTATTATTGTAAGTCACTCTTTTGCTTCATTCAAGTGAGAATTCTGTATTAAGCTCTAGTTAAAAAATTGAACAGGAGGACCTATCTATGCAAAATAGTCTAACCTTTCTCTATGTAAAGATGAATCAATTATATTGTATTCGAGCAATAGAGCGAGTATAACGGAGAGATTGTAAGCAAGGATTTCTTTTAATCAATCGATTAGTTAACTTGTATGCATTCAGTAAGTACCTATCCTTGAGCTTGTACCTTAAAAGCCACATATAAAAAAGAAGTGAAGAACCAATTCTCTTACATTTTCCTGACCTTCTTCTTCCCTATAGATATTGATTAAAAAGGTTAAGGAGTCTCCCAGCTGAAATCCCAGGTTGAGTCCTTAATATATGTTTTCCAATTTTATTATTATCTCGTATGTTCACTAATAGGTGTGTTATACATGTTTTCTTACGGCTTTCCTCCATACTTCACCTACCTATGAAGCACCTTTACCCCGGTATAGGTCGAGTATAGGTGCCCCATAGGTGGAGCATAGCTGCTTTCCTGCACACTTCACACACCTTTCAACCACCTTTACCCCAGTATAGGTGGAGCATAGGTGACTCATAGGTGGGGCATAGCTGCTTTCCTCCATACTTCATCTACCTATCAGGTACCTTTACCCAGGTATAGGTCGGGCATAGATGTCCCATAGGCGTTGAATAGCACAGCTTTCCTATAGCTTCTACACTTCTAAAATGTACCTTTGACACTCCACAACCATATAGCAGCATTAATTATCCATGATCTCTCTTGGCCCTCTAAAAAACTGCACAAAAAAACCAGCTCATAAACTGAACTGGTTTCTTAAATTGCCCGGCAACGTCCTACTCTCACAGGGACTCGCGTCCCAACTACCATCGGCGCTG
>NZ_JBZCPP010000036.1:0-3442 GCF_058267515.1 Pradoshia sp. Z6_59 | reverse complement strand
GCTCAAAAGCAACATTCGTCGAGGAATGGAAAAAGGATCCGGCTCTTAAAAATGTGAAGGCCTTTAAGAATAATGAAGTGCATGTAATAGACAGTGCAAATTTAACAACGGCATCCCATTTTGTGATTGAGGGAGCAGAAGATATTTATAAAGTTCTTTATGGAGAATAATATGGCTTTTAAACAGTCTAAACAGGTACTTATTTTCATAATCCTGATTTGTTCCCTGCTCGCATCGTTGCTATTGGCAACAATGTATGGCGGGGTCATCGTTCCATTTACGGAAACTGTGAAAGTATTACTCTCACTGCTTCCGTTTATAGAGTTTGAATATAACCCGATGTATGAAACAATCCTTGTGCAGATTCGCCTGGGGCGGGTTGCTGTGGCTGGATTAGTTGGGGCAGCCTTGTCAATATCGGGAGTTGTGATGCAAGGTGTGTTTCGCAACCCGATGGCTGATCCCGGTATAATTGGTGTTTCATCAGGTGGAGCATTCGGAGGAGTGCTGGCCATCTATTTTGGTTTGGCAGCAATCCATTCTCTTTTCGTCCCATTAATGGGCTTTATCATGGCTGCCTTGACTTTGTTTGTTATTTATATGATTGCGTCCAATCAAGGAAAGACTTCTGTGCTGACATTGCTGCTGACGGGTATTGCGATTAGTTCTTTTTTATCAGCCTGTAGCTCTCTGCTAATTTCTTTTTCTAATGCAGGAGTGATGCAGCAGATTGTCCAATGGATGATGGGGAACTTAAACGGGCGTGATTGGAGTCACGTGCAAATATTGATTGTTCCAGTTTTATTTTCGATTTGTGTCTTTTTATACCATGCAAACGACTTAGATATCTTTTTGCTGGGTGAAGAACAGGCACAAAATATGGGGATTTCCGTTCAACGCACCCGTAATCTACTATTAATTACTGCTTCTTTAGTGACTGGAATGAGTGTCTCATTAACGGGAGCCATCGGTTTTGTTGGTCTGATTGTCCCTCATATGACCCGTATGATCATTGGGCCATCGCATCGAAATTTACTACTGGCCAGTGCCCTAGGGGGAGCCAGTTTCCTGATCCTTGCTGACTTAATCTCACGTTTGGCCATCAGACCTGCAGAGATTCAAATCGGTATTATTACTGCTTTTTTCGGCGCTCCGTTTTTCCTTTATTTAATTTTGAAGAATAAAAAGAAGGGGGAACTATGAGATGGCAGCTGTTTTGAATGTGGAGAAACTCAGCTTTAATCGTGGGAAGCAGGTGATTTTAAAAGCAATGGATATCTCTTTGGAAAATAACCAGTTCACTTGCTTGATTGGTCCGAATGGTACCGGAAAATCTACTTTGCTGCGCTTAATGGCAGGGTTGCTAAAGCCAACTGCAGGTTCAATAGACTTCAAGAATCAAGCTCTCACTGAGATGACTACTCTTGAAGTGGCCAAAGCAATCACCTATATGCCACAAAGCACGGTCCTTGACTATGAATTTACGGTGAGTCAGGTAGTACTTATGGGAAGGCATCCGCATCGGAAGAAATGGCAATTCTCACAAAAAGGTGATAATAAACTGGCAGAGAAAGCGATGAAACAAACAGGAATTTATCATTTAAGAGACCGTTATATCACATCCCTATCAGGAGGAGAGCGTCAGCTTGTTTTCTTAGCTAAAGCCATCACTCAGAATTCTGAGGTTATTTTGTTGGATGAGCCAACTTCAGATCTGGATATTTATCATCAGGTCCAAATTGCCGAGGTCATCCGGGAGCTTGTAAAAGAGGGAAAGGCTGTCTTCGCGGCCATCCATGATATTAATTTAGCCACTCGCTATTGTGATCGACTCATGCTTATTGGAAATGGAGAACTCATTGCAGCAGGGGAACCGGAACAAGTCATTACGGATCATAACTTGATCCGTGTTTTTAAAACTCATACGTATACGTACAATGATTCCTATTTTGGGAAAAGGCAGATGATTCCTTATTCAATTGATGTAAAAGGTAGGCATGAAGAGTAAGGATTTCGTTATATTACTATACATACTTGCACGATGGCGTACTAGGTGAAGGCGCCACAGAGGTACCATTATTTCATAATTAAACCTATGTTTTAAATAAGGGGGAATGAACCTTGAAAAAAGACTGGCGTTACTCCAGTTATCCATTCATGAGAGAAAAAAGCTGTTTAGTTGATTATGAGATTCGCACTGATAGTTTAACGACAAGGATTGGAGCTGTTTTCCCATTATTGACTGAGAAAGAGCAAGCAGTTATTGATGACCTTCAGATGGTTCAACCGCTATGCTATCATGTGAACGGTTCTGTGCGCGGAAAATTGGCTATAACTGAAGCAGATTTACAGTGGCTGAGTGAAAGATATGATTTTTATGTTGAGAAAACAGGGGAAAAGGTAAAACAATTCGTATTACCGCAAGGAACCAACGCCGCATGCGCACTTCATGTTGTCCGCAGTGAGGCCAAGAAGTCCTACCGTGCCCTGCATAAAGTTAGTGAAGAACGAAAAGTGCCAGATATTTTATTTGATTTTCTAGGATTACTTGCGAATGTTTGTTTTGTGATGGCTGTTTATGTAAATCAGATGAACGGCATACAAGAGATTCCTTTTGAGAGTAAATCATATGGTGTGAAAAAGAAATGAATGTTTAAGCTTACATCTAAAATAATGGCTGTTTTCGAATAGAATGCTACTCTAGAATAAAAAATGAAGTGGGGTCATCAAAATAAAGACAGCTTCTTTAACTAAAGTGAACGGTTAGTTGAATAAAGATTAACTATTTAAATTTAAATATAATACAGTTTCATACTAGATGAATATACTGCGAATAGTTGAGGTATCTTCACAAAGGAGTGGCTCTTGAGGTTTGATGAAGAGAGGGAGAGATTTATAAATATGTTGGGTGATTTAATGTAAAAATACATCACATTGGAAGTACCGCAATACCCGTTATAATAGTAAAACCGGTAAATGACATTATGATTGAAGTTGTTAATATAGGCGAAGTTGATAAGTTCAATCATGAGATGGAACAATTGGGTTACATAGCTTATGGTGAAAATGGAATTCCTAATAGGTGTTTTTTTGTAAAGGTGGGAACAATAGGACGTATTACGTTCATCTTTTTGAACAATGGAATTCGGATATTTCCCGCCATATAGCATTTAGAGACTATATGATTGCCCATCTATAAGAAGCTCAAGAATATAGTCATTAAAGCAAAGATTAGCTGACAAATATCCTAGTAATATTGAAATGTATAAAGAAAGGAAAAATGATTATATAAAATCGATAGATAAAAAGGCGAAAGAAATGGAGAAAAACTAACTTAATTCACTGACGGGGCGTTGATCCTATAATGAACTGCCCCGTAAAAGTTAGACATCAATCTAACTTTTACGGGGTGTTTTTTATGGCTAATTTTAATTCAGAAGAA
>NZ_JBZCPP010000035.1:0-4197 GCF_058267515.1 Pradoshia sp. Z6_59 | reverse complement strand
GTGGTGTTTTTTATCTAAGGAGGATAAGAACGAAGATGAATAAGTTGATTAATGTCCTTTTCTGTTAAACTCCTTATTGAAGTAACGGGGCAGGTTAATTCAATAACAGTGTAGAATTATTAATTAATATTTAGAGGATTTATTAAAGGTACTATTCTAAGGGGTGATGCAAAAGTGGGTGAAACCATTAAGCCAGTAGTAGAGACATCTGGTTGGGTAGATGTTATTACAGGCATTTTACCAATTGTTCTTTTGGTGATAATTGGTGTAATTATTGTAGCAATTATATATATCGTTAAGATAGTTAAGCGGTATCTAGCAAACACTAAAATAGCCGAGAAGAAATTAAAAATGGAAGAAAGAGATATACAAGAGATTAAACAACGTCTTGACCGAATTGAAAAAAAACTTAAGTGAGGTTGAGTGATATCTTTCATATTGTGCCTAACAGGGGCATTACTTCAATATCAAGAGTTGTAATCAGCTCTTTTTTTTATTCCACAAACGGGGCAGTTTAGCGGAAGAAGGATTTTAGATTTAAACTGATGAAATACTTAGGGATGAAGAATAATCATAGAATTTCTAATTAGTATGAGGTGAATAACTTTGAAAGGTGAAAAACCATTAAAATCAGAAAAATGGCGAGCAAAATATGGAGCATTCATTATTGCTCTAAGTTGCTTAGGTAGTGTAATTATTAGTTGGGGAAACAATTGGATTCTCACAAGCATATTAGGGTTTGGCGTATTAGTATGTGGAATTATAGGAATTCTTGAAATAAGGCGAGACATTCGTTTAAAGAAATGCAAACAATCAAGTTAAATCTTTATCATAACAAATTATGTGATCACCTCTATTTGCTATGCCACTAAAGGGGCAGAAGAGTTGAAGAAGCCTATGATTAAGGATGGGGAAAATGAAAGAAAAAATACACATATTGGGAGCTTCTGGTTCTGGTACCTCAACGCTCGGTTCTTCATTATCAAAGGTCTTACCTCATACACATCTTGATACAGATGACTACTTTTGGACAACTAAATTTACTAAACAAAGAGAAGTACCTAAAAGAAGAGAAATACTTGAAAAAGATTTATTACTTAATGAAAACTGGATTCTTTCTGGTGCAGTGTGTGGTTGGGGTGATAACTTTAAAAGTTATTTTGACCTTGTTATATTCTTATGGGTTCCGCAAGATATAAGACTTGAAAGGTTAAAGAAGAGGGAATATGAGCGTTATGGAAGTCAAATATTAACTGGCGGAAGCAAATATGAACAATCGAAAACTTTTTTAGAGTGGGCTTCTCTTTATGATAGTGCGGGAATGGAAGTTAGAAGTAAAAAATTGCACGAGTATTGGATGGCAGACTTATCTTGTCTAGTATTAAAAATTGAAGGGGATTATTCAGTCAATGAAAGAGTTGATATTGTATTAGATTATCTAAATACTAATTGAACTAACGGGGGCGTTCGTATTATATAGTTCAGCCAGAACTTTCTGGTTGAACTTTTTTTTATAGATTTATTCTATCAGTAGCCAGGGTAGAACGTACGGGGGCGTGGGGCATTGATCCCGTCGATCAAACTGTTCACCCCCTACTAGTAGAAATATGTTTGAGGCTGGTTGGGACTGAGATCTCGTATAACAAGCGAAGCTATAATACTACTTGGAGGAAATAGGGGTTACTGGCGAATACGAAAGAGGAGGAAAAAGAATGAACCCAGCTGTGGGTATAGATGTAGCTAAAGGAGAGAGTGAAATTCAGGCTTTTTTAGATAAAGGAAAGCCTTATGGAAAGAACTTTTCAATTAAGCATAATCGTGAAGAATTAGATGGGCTTGTAAGTTTCTTAGGCGAAATTAAATCAATGACAGGTAAGATGCCAGTGGTCATATTAGAATCAACGGGACATTATCATATTCCTATTATTCAGTGCTTAGAAGAAAATGATCTACTTTATATCCTGTTGAATCCAATCATTTCTCACAGCGAAGAAATCAAGTTTAAGAAAGGTAAAAACAGATGCCTTTGATGCGTATCAGTTATGTACCCTTTATTACAAAGAGGATTTTGAACCTTATAAAATGAGGGGAATTCAGCTGTTGAACCTTCGTAATCTATCTAGACAACAGGAAATCGTGACGAATATGTATGTAGAAGCAAAATTGCAATTTCATACGATTTTGGATCAGATTTTTCCTGATTACCGAAAGGTATTTGGAGATCTTTTTTCGAAAGTATCTTTATCGATATTAAAAGAATATCCAACATCGGAGAAGATTCTAGAGACGGATGAAGAGGACCTGGCGGAACGAATAAAAGGGTATTGTCCAACTCGTTCTCTTCAGTGGGCAAGAGAAAAAGCAAGGAAATTAATCCATTCAGCTTCTCAAAATCCTTTTCAAAAGGTGATGTATCAAAGCCATCTCATCAATCTTAATATGTATATAGACATCCTATTTCATTACCAAGGACACCTTTCGGATTTGGAGAGCCAAATGGTATCCCTGGCAAATGAAATAGAAGAATATAAGATTATCCAATCTATCCCTGGAATCGGAGAAAAAATCGCTGCCACGATTATTTCCGAAATTGGTGAGATTGATCGGTTTAATCACCCTAAGAAATTGGTTGCCTTCGCTGGCATCGATCCAAGTGTCCATTCATCTGGCAAGTTTACAGCGACGACGAATCGGATTACGAAGCGAGGTTCCAGCAGGCTAAGGCACAGTTTGTATCTAGCTGTTTTATGTGGAATAAGAAGTTCCAGAAATAAAAAGCTCAAGGAGTTCTATGATAAGAAACGCTTAGAAGGAAAGCCATCGAAAGTGGCAATTATCGCTTGTATCAATAAACTTCTTCACTGGATTTATGCTTTATTAAAAAGGAAAGAACATTTCCTAGATATAGCTTAGAAAGACATATTAACCACATAAAGAAAAACCTTCCACAAGATTCTGGAGGGTTATTTGGTATGCCTAAAAACAGTATAGCATATAAAAAAATGAATTTTACAGAGAGATATTGACATCCTATTAGCTGGTTTGATTCAAGAAGGGTTAATGCCTTTTTGTGTTGAATTTCTTATGGAAGTAAAGGGGCAGGTTAGTTCTACTAGAAAATGGTACAATAGGGAGCTGAAAGGTGATGATGGTTAGTGAGTGTATTCCCAGAAGAAAACGACTTTCTTTCGCTGTTTGAGTGTGAACCTATATTATTTGATAATACTACGGAAGATTTACCGTTTTATTACAATAAATCGACATATCAATTTTCTAATGGAGCAGAAGACTTTAGTGTTATTATCTCTCCATCATACGGTGAAGTAAAAATACAAGTAACACAAACGACTTCAAATATATTGTTATCACTTTTAGATTTAAAACGAGTAGTGAAATTTGAGATTACAGCAGATAAAAAGGATACTGCAAGCGTTCTTTTAACCATTGTGAACGAGGACTCGCAACAAATAATAGAAATTGATTTTAAGCCAGTATATAAACTGATTTTTAGAGAACATCATACACGGTGAAAAAACTATTCTTATGCAACTCTGGGCATTTATCAAGGAGGATTAATGCTCTTTTTTTGTTGAATTCCTTATTATAGAAACGGGTCAGGTTAGTTGAAGAAGGATTGGTATAATTTAGTTAGAAATGTGATAGCATTATGCAGCAATAATCTAGTTAATCAAAGAAATTATTTATAAAGGTGCGGGAGTATATTGAAAAAAAAGTTTTGGACAATTTTATTGATAATAAGTGTAGGGTTAAATCTATATATCGCTGGTAAATGGTTTTTGTTTGAACGAGGATATGAGCCTACTCCAGAAGAAGAAATAATTATGAGCGAAATGGTTCAAAAAACCGTTGAGAGTGATGAGTATAAAAATATAGCAAAAAAAGAGAATATCATCGCTATTGAAAGAGGTATTGATAAGTATAAAGGTGGTTCATTTCCTTACAATATGGGGGTCAGTGTTCGTACAGACAAACAGACATATATATTCTCCTGTAATGATGACCAATGTTCAAAAATGGAAAGCGTCGAGGAGACATATTCTATCTATCAAGATGAGAGACCGAGGCTTCCCTTTAAACAGTAATGAAAGAATAGATAAGTTCTTATGCTGCTAAAGGGGCAGGTTCGTATTATATAGTTCAGCCAGAACTTTCTGGTTGAACTTTTTTCATTTGAAT
>NZ_JBZCPP010000034.1:0-6883 GCF_058267515.1 Pradoshia sp. Z6_59 | reverse complement strand
AAAACTTTATTTTAACTCGAACGTAGGAATGCGGGTTGGAGGGGTGTGTTTTCGGAAAACTTTATTTTGATTACACAGAAGGTGTAACCATAAAATAAAGTTTTCCTAGACAAAATAAAGTTTTCCGATTCAGACTCGGTAATCGGTAAAATAAAGTTTTCCGATTACCGGGTCTTTTCAATATCTCCCCAGATTCCAGCAATAGGAATCCGGGCTTTTTTTTGTTTTCATTCCTCATGGTACATCTGGTCCCATTCGTCTCTAATGCCACTTAAATCCTTACTATTACAGGCTTTTTCGATAGGTTTATCAGGATTTATAGGTCTCCCGTGCTTAATACCGTCTCTTCCTTATGCTATTCTGGCCTTCAGGACCCTTATAAATCCCTCCCTGATCTTCTCTTATCTGTTTCGGAAAACATTATTTCAACTCCCCACAAACGTAGAAAAACAGGTGGAAAAACGGTCATTTTTGAATCAGGAGAGGGCCAAAATGGGGTTCGATACGAGTACTTTATTTTAACTCGAGCGTAGAAAGGCGGGTTGGAGGGGTGTATTTTTCGGAAAACATTATTTTGATTAAACATAGTAAAGACAAGATATGGTAAAGGGTTTGTATTATTTAGCTATGTTCAAATAATAGTGGCGTTGATCCAAATAGGAATAATGTTTTTTTGTTTGATTCCTTAATGTATAAACGGGGAAGGTTAGCGGAAGAAGGATTTCCTTCATCAACTCTAGAATAGTAATAACAAGGTATTTTAAGTAAAAGGTAATTAATGAGGAAGGAGGTCGACTTTATGGGATTCTGGTATTTCCTCATATTATTTATAGGTATCTTTTTAATGGCTATGGCCTTTATAAAACGTTCAATAAATACGGTAAAAAAACTGACTCTGTTGTTATTAGGAGTTTGTATGATTACTTTCTCTTTATTTATGTTCCAAGACGGTAGTGCAGAAATTGTGGATAATTTATTAAAATCTTTTAATATCAATTTGTGAAAACTGTATGTTTGTAAAAAAATATACTTAAACAAACGGGGGCATTGATCCAAGAAGGATTAATGCTTTTTTATGTTGAATTCCTTATAGAAGTAAAGGGCAGGTTAGCGGAAGAAGAACATTTAGATTATTTAATGTTAGAGATAGTTATTTACTGAATGTGGTAATATTGAATTGATCTATAACACAGAATCACTTTTTATTAAGGAGCCTCAGTAAATTATATGTGCTAACTCTATTATCAGGAGGCATTTTTAATGTTTAACTTCACAAAAATATCAATGATTAGATTCCCTAAATTGTTTATTCATTCCATTCTTCTCATCGTCACCCTTACGTTTTTAGCTTTATTAAGTGCAGACATAATTGGATGGATTATCGGAAGACCTATTGAAAAAAGCACAGGTTACGTAACTTTTATTACGATAATTTGGGTATTCTTTGCTTCACAAAGTGAAAAATATAAGAAACAGTCTAATGATTCTATGTGAATCATTTTAAGTATTAAAAATAGATGTGCATAATAAAAGACCAGTGAGTATGGGGGATAATTTTGATTAAAGGATATTCAAAAATTTACTTACAAAAGGTTGAAAGTTTAAATAAACAAGGGTTAATTTACTCAATAAATACAGCTGGTAAAACAATAGGAAAATTACAAGAATCAAAAAAATCCTCGAAAAAGGCAGGCAATCAAATGATAAAGCTGGCCAGCCTGATTCTCCTAGCTATACCTCAGAGAATTATCGTAGAAAATTTAGAAATAGATTTATTAGATGAAGAAGGAAAAGTTGTAGGTTATATAAAAAAAGAGATTGGATTTTATAAAGATTTAACTTTATACACGGAAAATGGAGAACATATTGCCACTGTGAAATCAACTTCAAAAGGTAAGTCACCATTAATAAAAGTTATTAATGCAAATGGTAATGAACTATTAACAGCAATAGGTAGTTATGATGCAATAGATTTCACAGTTAGGGATAACAGTACAAACAAACTGATTACTTCAATTAAGAAACGCTCCTTATTTTATGAGACGATAAAAGAAAATTTATTCAACAATGATGTGTATCATATAGAGAATAGTGAGCATAAAGAGGATGTATTATTTGAACTTATTGGGATAGTGGTTGCTATTGATATTCACTTCCATATGGGGTAATGAATTGGCAGGTTAGTGCAAGAAGAACAAGAGGTATCAGTAAATAATCAACTTGTTCTTCTCTTCTATTTTATATCTTTAAATATCCAAGCATAGTAATCATACTATTAGGGTTTAAAGGTATGCATTTATTCAGCAGGGTATACCAAATTTATCCTGGGCTCAGATCTAATTATATGTCATAAGCCCTCATCTTAGTTAGTTCCTTTTTGCGGTTATTATCTACTCTTCTTCTGCCAGTAACCCAATATCCTATCAGAAACAGTTCACCTACAATTGCGAAGAGGATTATTTGTATTAACGAATATTCCATTATCCCGGAAATTTGGATATATATTAACATCGCCAAATATACAATCGGTAAAATAGAACCCCAATACAATTTAATCCTAGTTGATAAAAAATATTGAATACCAAACGCTAATAAAGCTATCAATAATACATACCAATCATTCACTTATTCTCACCTCCTTTTTATATTTATCAATGATTAATTTTGCATCCTCTAAGCTAATTCGATCATCAATTGAAAGTTTCTTGATGAAACCTATAAATTCTTCACTTTCTATACTGTCATTAACCTCAATTTTTTGTATCAGTTTATCTAACCGAAGTCTAACGGTTGGATAAGAGACTTGGTAATATTTTGCTATCTCCTTTAATGAACCGGAATTTATAACAAAATTCTTAATAAACTCAATGTCTTCTTTCTCCAAAGACAAGAGCCAATTGGGCACTTCATTTTTATCCAAAATATCCCTCCTTTATAAAATTTAACTAAATATTAACATATTTATTAATAAAATCAAATAAAAATTTAATTTTATTAAAGGTTAATTAATTTTTGTTGATACCTTATTCAATTGAAGTAAGCAATAGCTTAGGATTCAGAACTGGTATAAGTCTATTCTTATCTTATGGAAGTAAAGGGCAGGTAGCGGAAGAAGGATTTTAATATATCTAAGTGGAATTTTTACAATAGACGAGATAAAGGGGCATCAAAATGCGGTTTTATTTTCGAACAATGAAAACCAATATATTTTTATCTTTAATTACTTTAATGGTATTGATTCTTTCAGTCGGATTTTGGTATGGAATACCCTTATTCGGGTTATCAGATTTCTTTTTTGAAACGAATACACCCATATTCGTTCAATTTGTTTTAATCTGCCTGAGTGTTGGTTTTTGTTTTTCAATAATTTGTATTCCACTTCATCTATCTTTCGCTAAAGAATATGCCATAAACAAAAAGAAAAATATGATAAATACTTTTTTTATAACTCAAGGTACTTTAATTATATTTGTAGCATTTCTATTTGCAGTTTTTTATTTAACCGTATCACTTTTAGCATTTTAAACCTTATCTTTAACTGACGATAGCCGAAGATCAAAGCTGTCAAATTGACGGTCTTTTCTTATGCTGCTAAAGGGGCAGGTTAGCTAAGAAGGAAGTTACTTATTTAGTATTGAATTTATAAGTTATATAAAGAAAATGGGGTGGATTCTATGAACAGAAAATATTTCTGGCTTTGGATGGTGTTGATTGCTATATTGGCATATTTTACAGAGGAATTAGTTAATTTTATGATGCTTTTTTTAATTTTGCTTACCTTAATGGAAATAAGTGATGAAATTAAAAAGAGAAATGAACGTCGAAATCCTTATGGAACAAATGGGGCAGTTTAGTGCAAGAAGGATTTGCTATAATACATATCGAATTTTAAAGTTGTAATATTGGAAGTCGTGGCTAATAGAGAGAAGGGTGAATATGAAGCTGTTGGTGAGTCTTGTTGTTTTTCTTTTAGCAGCATTTTTAGTGGAGAAAATAGTGAGGAAATATCTTGGTGTAAAGAAAATAGACCTTTCCGAAACTCTTGGAAAATCAATTGATCATTGGGGAAGAGTGATGATAGGTATACTTTTTGTGTTTACCTATTTGTTTGCCCTTGAAAAGGAATCGGATGACCTTTTAAAGTGGAATTTGATTCTATTTTTAACAGCATTAACGTGTTTACAAGTTATATTGGAATGGAAGTATCTAAAGGAATCAAAACAATATATTTCAACGATTATAAGTTCGATGATAATTATTCCTATCTTTTTTTTCGTTGTTCACTTTTACTACTAAAGGGGCAGGTTAGCTTAAGAAGGTGTTTTTATCAGTATTGGAGAATATCAATATGAACCAAAAAGAATTAGATTCGATAATTAAACAGCCACCAAATATAAGATATGAGTATTTTATTAAAAAGGTCGCTGATTATGAGGAAGTCTGGGGTTTATATGACGATGGTTGGGCAACAGTACAGGATGATGATGGAAATATGTTGATTCCTTTCTTTCCTAGAAAAGAATTTGCAGAATACTGTGCCGTTAATGAGTGGAATAACTTCAAAGCTGAACCAATTGAATTAAATGAGTTTATTGAGAACTGGCTTGTTGGTATGAAGAAAGATAGAGTTAAACCATCCATTTTCCCAATCAATGAAGACTCAGTAATGGTGGAGATCGATGTGTTATTAAGAGATTTAAATAGTGAGTTAGAGAATTATTAAGTAAGGTTTGCGTTTCAATATCAAGGGCTGTGGTTCAGCTCTTTTTTAGTTATTCCACAAACGGGGCAAGTTAGCTCAATAAGAATTTCGTACAAATTATGTTAATATTTACTGCTTTGCTAAGGAGGAAGACTTGATGGAATGGTTGCAAGGAGGTCCTTTTCTTGAAATTAGCTTCTTGTTGGAGCTGCGAAAAAAGAAAAAGGAGACTATACAGGATATTATAAATAAGTTATCTAAGGTTACATATAAAATTGAAATTTTCGATCATAACATTGATGAAATGCTAAATGCTTTTGAAAAAGGTCATCCTTTTGATTCAGAAGATTCCCAATCAATTTACTTACATTCTTTAAGATTAAGATTATATGTCTATTTATCAAGAAAACGAAAGGCAACATTACAAATAGAAAAGGTTTCTTCAAACGCGCTAATGGTGAATTTTTGGTTTTACGGCTCAAAGCTTGATGCCTTAGAATGGGAACAGGTTGGAATATTGGAAGATGAAATTGCGGATTTTCCAAATTTTTTCACTGAATTATTTTCAGTATATGAATATAAAGTTGGTGGAATGGCATTTGAAGAAGATGTACTTGGATTATTTGACTGTAATGAAGAATACCCTAGTGAATGTTATCGATTCGAAAACATTTCTCCAAATTATTTCCTTCAGGGGCCAACTCCTTTCATAGAGATATTGTGGAATGAAAAATACAAAAAATTAAATCATATTTCTTATGAACATAAAAGAGTTAATCAAGAAGGAGTTCTTATTAAAACTGGGAGATTTACTGTTGAAACTTAAGGCAACAACGGCAACAAATATATTCATATGTAAACTCTTTGTGGAATTTTATACTTAAACTAACGGGGGCATTGATCTAAGAAGGATTAATGCCTTTTTGTGTTGAAATCCTTATTGTAGAAACGGGGCAGGTTAGCTCAATAAGGATCCAACGAACTTTTACAAAATGTTACAATTAGAGGGAAGGATATAGCTATAATGAGAAGAATATATATTTTTATCACGCAATAACTAGTAAAAACACAGATGATTTGTCAATATAAAAAGAATAAAAATTAAAGTTGCTAATTAGATTTTATTTACTTGTATAGGGGGATGCAGAGTGAGTGAAAATTTAAAAGCCCAAGATAAAATAGAGCAAAAGTGTTTAGACAATGTTAGGAGAAGGTTATCTAAAGAAATTTGTTATGGTGTGTCTGACGAAAAATATGAAGAACTAAAAAAATGGCTGAGTGAAGCTAAACCTAATGAAAATAGTAGTGTATTTCCAGATTTTTTATTTGAGAATGGTTTTATAGAACATTTTGCTGTTACGTCATCCAATGAAAATAAAAAAGGATCAGCTCAGAAATCAGAATCATATAGGCTAAAAGAGAATATTAAGAAGGATTTTCAAAGGGATTTGGAAGATAGTGAAGAGGGGTTTGTAATAAGTCGATCCAAACATAGCCTATTTAAGGAACATACATATAGTAATATTGTAGATTCTATACAAAAGAATTGGGAGAAACACATAAGAAGTTATGATAATTATGTGTCTCCTTGTATACACGGTATTTTTCTGATTGAATATATGGATTGTTATTCAAACTGCAATCTGCAGAGAAGATCAACCTGCAGATATTTTTGATTCATATAGAATTAGCGTAGATAAGCATTTGTTAGAATGGATATACAATTTCAAAAATAAAATAGAGTATTTAATTTTTATTAATCCACTGTCAATCGAAATAATAAAAATAGAACAGATTTTAGAGATTATAACTAGTATCCCAAATGTGAGCTTTGCTCCTATTGTTGGTATGGAATTGCATACATACATAGGGGGAAATTTAATAAATGATTAGCTTAAGGTGAAACATAGCAAATAGAATATATTTCTTCGCTCAAACGGAAATTGTTTTGTGTTTTTGATTCACAGTTCGACCAAAATCTACAAATTGAAGTATTGTCCTATTGAACTAACAGGGGCGTTGATCCAGGAAGGATTAATGCTCCTTTCTGTTGAACTCCTTCAGGAAGGATTAATGCTCCTTTCTGTTGAACTCCTTATTGAAGTAAAGGGGCAGGTTCGTATTATATAGTTCAGCCAGAACTTTCTGGTTGAACTTTTTTCATTTGAATTTAATCTATCA
>NZ_JBZCPP010000033.1:0-12466 GCF_058267515.1 Pradoshia sp. Z6_59 | reverse complement strand
TGCATGTATTAGGCACGCCGCCAGCGTTCGTCCTGAGCCAGGATCAAACTCTCCGAAAGATGTTTGATCTAGCTAAAATTTAAAGCAAATTGACGAGATTTTAAAAATCTCTTGTTTTTTTAGACTTGCTTGGCGTTTCGTTTTGTTTAGTTTTCAAAGAACAATTTGTTTTGTTGTCGTTTTGGCGACTTAACTATCATATCAAGTTAGCAACCTCTTGTCAACAACTTTTTTATTTTTTCTTTATCGCTTGCTTCATATTATTTACTGCAGCAGCGACGTTTATTAATATACCACTTACATATCTATATTGCAATACTTTTTTTAAAAAAAGTTAGACTGCTGATTGCAGCCTAACTTTTCAAGGGATAATCCATTTTTGAATTACTAGTAAAGCTGCAACTCCTGGGAAACCTAAAATTCCAGATACAAGCGTAGTGGATGGATTAATCGGGATATGCATTCCATATTTTCCGCCTACTATATTAACAATATATAATATAACGGCCCCCATAATCAGCTTGATTGAAAAACGTCCCAGTAACCTTAATGGCTTAAAAGGTGTCCCAACCAGGAATAATAAAAGAATCATACCGACAACAACAGCGATAAATACACCATGTTCCAATTAAACCCCTCCCAAGTATTTGTTCATACTGTATGAGACAGGCCATTAAATTAGAACAATTGTTTAGTACTCATCACCTACTTGACTGATATTTTCCGTTTCCGTGCTTCTTTAAATAAATAATAATATTTTAATTCACTCAACTTTGCTTGGGAGATTGTATCAAATGAAGGATCGTAACTCGTTTCGATAAGGCTTTTATGGTTAAACCAATTCGCCTTCATTGTACCGATATCCTCCAGAAGCTTTTCATCAAATTCCTTGCGCAGCTTTCCTTTTCTACGAAACAACAAGGTATTTCCTCCTTACCATCGTTACAATTCTCTTCTACCCTCGATAGCTTTTGATAAGGTAACCTCATCTGCATATTCCAAGTCACCGCCAACTGGAAGACCGTGAGCAATACGAGTAACTTTTATACCAGTTGGTTTTAATAGTCTGGAGATATACATAGCTGTTGCTTCTCCTTCAATATTAGGGTTTGTAGCCAGAATAACTTCCTTTACCGTTTCATCCTGCAATCTCTTCAATAGGCTTGGAATATTTATATCTTCGGGTCCTATTCCATCCATTGGAGAAATACTGCCATGCAACACATGATAAAGTCCGTTGAATTCTCGCATTTTCTCCATAGCAATTACATCTTTTGGTTCTTGTATGACACAAATAATAGATTTATCGCGATAATCATCATCACAAATATAGCAAGGATCTTTATCTGTAATATGCCCACATACAGAACAGTACATTAAATTTCTCTTTGCATTGACTAATGCTTTCGCAAAGTCCAACACAGTGTCTTCCTTCATGTCCAAAACAAAAAATGCCAGTCTGGCGGCCGTTTTCGGGCCAATACCTGGCAATTTCATAAAACTGTCTATTAATTTGGATATCGGTTCAGGATAATGCATGATTTTTCTCCTTACATGAATCCTGGCGGTAAATTTAACCCTTTAGTAAATTGACCCATTGTATTATTCGTCAATTCATCCACTTTTCTTAAAGCGTCATTTGTAGCTGCAAGCACAAGGTCCTGCAACATTTCGATATCGTCAGGATCCACTACTTCTTCTTTGATTTTCACATCAACGATTTCTTTATGGCCTGTAGCTATAACTGTCACCATGCCGCCGCCAGCTGTACCTTCGATTCGTTTTTGACCAAGCTCTTCTTGAGCCTCCGCCATTTTCTTTTGCATTTTTTGCATTTGTTTCATCATATTTTGCATATTGCCCATTCCGCGCATATTGTTACCTCCATAAAATTAATCTTTTATTTCTAAAAGTTCATCGCCGAAAAGTTCTCTTGCTTTAAAAATCAGCGGATCTTCTGTTTCCTCATTTGTCTCTTGAGATTCCGGTTGGTCTTGTTTTTGAGTAGAAACAAACTCCTGGCGAATTTTATGCCAGCTTTCTTCCGGTATGCCAACAATATCATATGCATTGCCTGTCACTTGCTGTAGTGTACCCTTTAAACCACTGATGAACTCCTGATTATTCATAGCCATTTGGCAATGAATTTCATATTTGAATTTTAACACAAAAGCATCATTAGAGGCAGCTACAGGTTCTGCATCATTTAATAATGCCGCCTGTGATTTTTTCAGCGATTCAAGCATTCCGCCCCAATTGCTTTTTATCTTTAATAAATCCGGCTTGGTTGCTCTTTTTAATATATCGTTAACTCGGCCTACCGGCACTTTAAATGATCGATTTGTTGTTACCTTAGGTTTTTCTTTGGCAGGAGCTGAGTCTTTGTTAATCGCAACTCCATTTTCACGTATGGCGTTTAATTCAGTTTCCAGTTGATTAATTTTATTCATTAGTTTTTGAATCGTATCATCTGAAACTGAACTCTTGCTGCTTTCCGGTTCACTTTGGCAAAGCCTTACCAACAAAACCTCTAAAAATATTCTAGGATGACTGGACCACTTCATTTCCTGAATAGAACGATTCCATTGATCAATCCAAAAATGAAGCTGATCTGATGAAATGTTTTCAGCAAGTTCCTTGAAATCTTGATCTATATAAACTCTTTCCATAGAATCCTCGAGCTCTGGTGCCGCCTGATAAAGGAGCATGTCCCGAAAATAAAGAATCATATCTTCAACAAAACGAATTGGATCTTTCCCCAAAGCTAATAATTCTTGGAGTTGATTTAATGCTTCGGCTGTATCTCTCTTATAGATTGCACTTACAATCTTAGTTAAAAAAGATTGCGATACAGCTCCAGTAACGGTCAGTGCATCCTCTAACGTTATGTTGTCCGAACCAAATGATATGGCTTGGTCCAGCAAACTTAAGGCATCCCTCATACCGCCTTCTGCCGCTCTTGCGATAACCAATAATGCATTCTGATCGTATGAAATGCCGGTTTCAGTTAAGATTCTTTCCATCCTTCCGACAATATCCTGTGGAGTGATGCGTTTGAAATCGAAGCGTTGACATCTTGAAATAATAGTGAGAGGAATTTTATGTGGCTCGGTAGTAGCTAAAATGAATATAACATGAGCCGGTGGTTCTTCAAGTGTTTTTAATAAAGCGTTGAAGGCCCCTGTTGACAACATATGAACTTCATCAATGATATACACTTTGTACTTAACCGATGATGGCGCATATTTTACCTTATCACGTATATCTCGAATTTCTTCAACTCCATTATTGGAGGCTGCGTCAATTTCTAATACATCAGAGATCGAACCATCTGTTATCCCCCTGCATGATGCACATTCATTACATGGCTCCTGAACCGGGGCATGCTCACAGTTAACTGCTTTCGCTAATATTTTCGCTGCACTTGTTTTACCTGTCCCACGTGGACCTGAAAAAAGGTATGCATGGGATATTTTTTGGTGCAGCAGGGCATTTTGGAGCGTTTTAGTAACATGTTCCTGACCGATCACATCTTCAAAAGCCTGAGGACGCCAAACTCGGTATAATGCTTGATAACCCAATATTCCTGCCCCTTCCTTACATAATCCCTTATATTATATCGTAAATGGTGACATTTACAAACGGCAAAAATGTATAAAAAAAACCATTCTGAATTGAATGGTTTTAATCTTTTTATGTAAAATAACTGCCGTGCACCCTCCGTTGATAGATATCCATAAGCGGAACCAATGCAGTTAGCTCGGTCCAGGCTACCCTGCGGCACATGAGAGGTCTTACTTACTGCTGCTTCCTTCCGGACCTGACAGGGTTCATAAGTTCCCATTGCGCAGGACCCAGACGTCAACACCACTTACAAAGGTCAGACCCTACAGAGTACCTACCGAGGGAGGGAATTCCGTCTTGCTAGAGCGGATTGCAAGTACAGGACACCGCTACCTTCCCACCTAGCACGGCAAATTTGAAACCAATATTAGGCGTCTTTACTGACGCATAAATTAGTATACCTATAAATAAATAAAAATGCAATATCTTGAACCTGTAAAATCATCCATTGTTTTCCGACTGTCTCTTTCTCTTTGCGAGTTTTTTCTTTTCCCTTAAGTCTCTGAAAAAGGAAGTTAATAAATGACTGCACTCCTCTTCACATATCCCTGTAATTACCTCACATTGATGGTTAAAACGCGAGTCATCGAGAAGATTCATAAATGTTCCCGCACAGCCTGCTTTTGGATCATTTGCACCATATACTACCCGATCGATGCGAGACATCAAAATAGCACCGGCACACATCGGGCAAGGCTCCAATGTCACATAAAGAGATGCCCCTTCAAGTCGCCAAGTTCCCAATTTCTCGCAAGCATTCTGGATTGCCAGAATTTCAGCATGAGCAGTGGCACTTTGGTTTGTCTCTCTAAGATTATGCCCACGTGCAATAATTTTTCCATCTTTAACAATAACCGCTCCAATTGGAACCTCATTATTGTCTTGTGCAGCTTTTGCTTGTTTAATTGCTTCTTGCATAAAAAATTTATCATCGTTCATTTTGCTAAAACCCCTTAAACAGTAGGATTATAAAAATATGGACTTTATTTATCAATATTATTTATAATGAATTCTTAAGTCTATATGGTACAATAATACTCGGTCTTTAGAAAAGAGTAACATAAAGGTAAGGAGGACCTCATATGAACCATACCCCATTTATCACTGTTGAAGGTCCCATTGGTGTGGGGAAAACTTCATTGGCGAAAGCAATAGCCAGCCATTTTCAATATAAGCTGCTAAAGGAAATAGTTGATGAAAATCCGTTTTTAGATAAATTCTATGATGATATACAGGAATGGAGCTTTCAGACAGAAATGTTCTTTCTATGTAATCGTTATAAACAATTAGAGGATATTCAACTAAAGTATATCCAAAATAATCAACCAGTCGTAGCAGATTATCATATCTTTAAAAATCTCATCTTTGCCCAAAGAACTATACAAGAGTCTCAATTCAGCAAGTACAAAGACATATACTCCATCCTAACCATGGATATGCCAAGACCTAATATGGTCATTTATCTGGATGCAAGTATTGAAACGCTCATGCATCGAATTGCACTCCGCGGCAGAGAATTTGAGAAAAATATAAGTGAAAAATATTTAATGCAGTTATCAGAAGACTACGCTCAATTCATGAATGAATTTGAATCAGCTCATCCTGATATTCCGGTACTTCGCTTTAATGGCGATGAAATGGACTTCATCCTCAGAAGAGAAGACCTGGATTTGATCTTAACGTCTGTATCTAATCAACTGCAAAAAGGAGTTTGTTCATGATTCTTCATCCTAAATATCAAATCCCTAAAAGTGCTGTTATTACTGTAGCCGGTACCGTCGGCGTTGGAAAATCTACATTAACAAAAGCATTAGCAGAAGAACTCGATTTTCGTACTTCTTTCGAAAAGGTGGATACCAATCCATATCTTGACAGTTTCTATGCTGATTTTTCACGTTGGAGCTTCCATCTCCAAATCTATTTCTTAGCAGAACGCTATAAAGAGCAAAAACGTATTTTCGAATATGGCGGTGGTTTTATTCAAGATCGCTCTATTTATGAGGATACAGGCATCTTTGCAAAAATGCATTATGACAAAGGAACCATGAATCCAACAGATTATGAAACCTATACAAGTCTTTTTGAAGCTATGGTGATGACCCCATATTTTCCGCATCCTGATTTACTTATTTATCTGGAAGGCTCCCTGGATGATATTCTTAGCCGTATTCAACTACGCGGCAGGGAAATGGAGCAGCAAACTCCTGTAGAATATTGGGAGGAAATGCACGGAAGATATGAAAAGTGGATTAATTCCTTTAATGCTTGCCCAATATTGCGATTAAATATTAAAGATTATGATTTAGCTGAAGATCCAAATGCTGTTCACGATATTCTCGAACGTGTATCAGAACAAATTCAGCAATCTGGAAAATTGAAAAAGGTATTTTAAAAACGATACATTTTACCTGTTAGGCTACTTAAAGGACCTGATTCCACTATTCTTACTGGAATCAGGTCCTTTAATTTTATCTCTCTTTCATTCTGCTATTAGATATAGCCCGCCTTTATTTCCCGTAATTCCCTATGCTCTCCACCCACCTAAAACAGATAGAGCTATTCCTACGCTTACAGTTATATCACAAATAATTCGAACCCAATTTAACCACTTCAATATATTATCCTTTATTAAAACATCTATTAAAACACCCCTTAAAAGGTAGATTAATGTCTAACTTTTAAGGGGCAGTTCATTTGTATACAACAAAGGGATATCCACAAACGAATACATGGAGTATGTGGGTACCCCTTTGTTCGTTAATATTTATTTATACACATATTTAGCGCAGGAGGGTCAAACTCCGTCCTTTCAGATGGACTTTGGCAACCCTTCCACGTATATAGCAACTATGGGAATGCACGTCACAATGGTTGCTTTAAATATGATCATCCTCTAGAGGGATATCTTAAGCTTTTGTAATAACTTTTTTTCCACCCATATAAGGTTGAAGAGCTTCTGGAATTAATACAGATCCATCTTCCTGCTGATAATTTTCAAGGATTGCAGCAACAGTACGTCCAATCGCTAGACCAGATCCATTTAATGTATGAACATGCTCAGGCTTAGCGTTTATATCTCTGCGGAAGCGAATATTGGCACGACGAGCCTGGAAGGCTTCAAAATTACTGCAAGAAGAAATTTCACGATACGTCTCGTAGCTTGGAATCCAAACTTCTAAATCATATTTTTTAGCTGCTGTGAACCCGAGATCCGCTGTACACATTTTTAATACACGGTAAGGAAGCCCAAGCAGTTGCAGAACTTTTTCCGCATGGCCTGTCAGTTTCTCCAACTCTTCATAAGAATCCTCCGGCTTTACAAATTTAACGAGCTCTACTTTGTTAAATTGATGCTGGCGAATTAATCCGCGTGTATCACGACCTGCGGATCCTGCCTCAGATCGGAAACAAGCACTGTAAGCAGCATAGCTGATTGGCAACTCGTCGCCAGATAGTATTTCATCACGGTGGTAGTTCGTAACCGGAACCTCAGCAGTAGGAACTAGGAAGTAGTCCTCACTGTTAATTAAGAAAGCATCTTCTTCAAACTTAGGAAGCTGGCCGGTTCCTGTCATGCTTGCACGATTAACTATGTAAGGCGGAAGCATTTCTGTATAGCCATGTTCTTCAACGTGCAGATCTAGCATAAAGCTTGCTAAAGCACGTTCAAGTCTAGCGCCTAATCCTTTATAGAATACAAAGCGGCTGCCTGTAACTTTTCCAGCTCGTTCAAAATCAATGATTCCTAAATCAGCAGCTATCTCCCAGTGTGGCTTTGGCTCGAATCCAAAGTCTCTCACTTCTCCCCATTTTCGTGCCTCAACATTTTCATCCTCAGAATCTCCAACAGGAACACTTTCGTGTGGAATATTAGGAATGGTCATCATAATTGAATCCAGTTCTTCTTCAATGGTACGTAATTCCTGATCGAAGCCTTTTATTTTTTCGCCAACCTCACGCATTTCAATAATTAATGCATCGGCATCCTTTTTCTCTTTTTTCAACATAGCAATTTGTTGAGAGACTTCATTTCTTCTGCTTTTTAACTGTTCAGTTTCAACAATTAATTCTCTGCGTCGTTTATCCAGATCCTCAAATTTATCAAGATCATTCAAATCTTCCCCACGGTGTTTTAGCTTTTCCTTAACTTCCTCAAGGTTTGCACGCAATAGTTTTACATCAAGCATATTGAACTCCTCCTTTAAAGTATTGTAAACAAACAAAAAACTCCCGTCCCTAAAAAGGGACGGAAGTTTAATCCGCGATGCCACCCTAGTTATAGGCATATATATAAATGCCTACCACCTCATAAGATAACGGCTTTTAAAACCGAGGATATTTATTCTCCTTCAAGATTTCGATATCCTGCTCCGAGATGGATTCATCAGACGATATCGCCAGTTTGCACCACCCACTGGCTCTCTTCAGATATGCTACTCTGATTACTGGTTCTCATCAACGCTATTCGTTTATTCATTTAATATTCTATTAACTATCATACACTCTTCGTGCAACTATATTCAATCAAAAAATAAAATTTTAGAATAAACCTTTAACTGCGCCAGTAATACTATCCCACATGTCACCGAAGAAGCCTCCGATTGCTCTCATGGATAATACAAACCAGTTTGACTTTTCAACAGTTTCAGCAGCTACAACATCAACGCTGATATTTTTTTGCCCTTCCTCTGTTAAGAAGCCAAGATCATTATTGTCAGATTCAAGAGTTAGATAACCAACCTTATCTCCTTTTTTCACTGGAGCCACCAGATTGCCATCTTCATCAAGCTTGTCCTTATCTAATACTAGTTTAGTTTTAAGATTTTCCTCTTCGCCATTTTTTACAATAAGGTTAATTGCCTTGTTTGTCTCAATAGCTACAGACTTTTCTTTCCCTTTTGCAACAGGTAAAGTTTTTTGACCTTTTACTTGATATCCTTTTGCTACAATTTCTTCTGTGGAGAAATTATTAAAAGCATAGTTTAGTATTTTTTCAGTTTCTGAAAAACGTGACATTTTACTGTCGGCTTTCATTACAACTGAGATATACCTTTTTCCATCTCTTTCAGCTGTTGCAGTGAAGCAGTTGCCGGCAAATTCTGTAGAACCAGTCTTTAATCCATCTACACCATTATATTCCGCAATCAATCCTGGCAACATCCAGTTGAAATTTTTATATGTTTTGCCATCTTTAAATTTTAATTCTGGCTTTTTAGCAGTATCTATCACCTCAGGATAGTCTGTAACTAAATGATATGCCAACTTAGCAGTTGCACGTGCTGACATAAGATTTTCATCATTCTCATCACCTGCTGGATGCTGGCCAAGCAGGCTTGAGTTATTTAAACCGGATGAGTTAACGAATTTGTAATCTTTCAAACCCAACTCTTCAGCTTTCTCATTCATTAATTTTACGAAGTTCTTTTCAGTACCGCCAACCACTTGTGCTAGAGCTACTGTAGCAGCATTACCTGAGAATATGGCCATTGCCTCGTAAAGCTCTTTAACAGTATAAGTTTCACCTTGTGTCAAACCTATATTTGATAAACCTGGAGCTCCTGAGAGTTTATGTACATATTCGTCAATTGTAACAGTTTGATCCCACTTAATTTTCCCGTCTTCAATAGCTTCTAATACAAGATACTCTGTCATCATTTTTGACATAGAAGCTACACCAAGCACCTTATCAGAATTTTTTTCGTAAAGAATCTTTCCACTAGTCGCATCTATTAGTATTGCTGCCTCAGCACTCAGCCCTAGCTCGTCTTCGGCATATGCAGTTGTATTCGTGAATGGAAAAACAAATGTAACAAGTAATGTTAATACAGCAAGTAAAGAAGTTAATTGTTTTGCCTGTCTCAAGTATATCCCCCCTGATTATCAATGATTGTCGATTAAACACTTTTGTTATTGTACCATAAAAGGACTAAAAAAAATAGACAGAGTATAAAGATACTCTGCCTTCTTTTCTTTAGTGATTGAAACTCAGTTATAAGAGTAGTTCGGTGCCTCTTTTGTAATTTGTACATCATGCGGGTGACTTTCTTTTAATCCCGCTCCAGTCATTCTGACAAATTGCGAATTTTCCCTGAGTTCTTTCAAATCTTTCGTTCCGCAATATCCCATACCTGCACGAAGACCACCAATTAGCTGGTAAATCGTATCAGATAATGGACCTTTATAAGGGATTCTTCCTTCTATACCTTCAGGAACAAATTTCTTCGCATCTTCCTGGAAGTAACGATCTTTAGATCCTTTTTCCATCGCTGCTACTGAACCCATACCTCTGTATACTTTAAATCTTCTGCCCTGGAAGATTTCAGTGTCTCCCGGACTTTCAGTCACTCCTGCTAGTAAGCTGCCCAGCATAACGGCATGTCCGCCTGCTGCTAATGCTTTGGCAACATCGCCAGAGTATTTGATTCCACCATCTGCAATAATCGACTTACCATGCTTTCTTGCTTCAGTAGCACAATCATAAATGGCAGTGATTTGTGGCACACCTACACCAGCAACAACCCGTGTTGTACAAATAGAACCAGGTCCAATACCTACTTTTACAATATCAGCTCCAGCCTCAATTAACGCTCTTGTACCCTCAGCAGTTGCCACATTCCCTGCAATAATAGTCAACTCAGGGAATGTTTCTCTAATTTCACGTACCTTATCAAGTACACCTTTAGAGTGTCCATGAGCTGTATCCAATACAATGGCATCTACATCTGCGCTAACCAGCATCTCTACCCTCTTCATGGTATCAGATGTAACACCTACAGCAGCAGCGACAAGTAATCTTCCGTATTTGTCTTTTGCTGATCTTGGGAATTCAATTATTTTTTCAATATCTTTAATAGTGATTAAGCCTTGAAGTGTACCCTCTTCATCCACTAGAGGGAGCTTTTCAATTTTATATTGCTGTAGAATTTTCTGCGCCTCTTCTAGATTAGTTCCAACAGGAGCTGTTACCAAGTTTTCCTTTGTCATAACATCATCAATACGCATAGAGTAATCACGAATAAAGCGCATATCACGGTTTGTTATAATACCTACCAATTTCTTTTCTTCTTTGTTGTTAACAATAGGAACACCAGATATTCTATATTTGCCCATTAAATGCTCCGCATCGTAAACCTGGTTTTCTGGAGTTAAGAAAAATGGTTTTGTTATGACACCATTTTCGGATCGTTTTACCTTATCAACCTGTTCAGCTTGTTGTTCAATAGACATGTTCTTATGAATAACACCGAGTCCGCCTTGTCTAGCCATTGCTATAGCCATTTCAGATTCAGTTACAGTATCCATACCCGCACTTATTATAGGAATGTTTAGGGCTAAGTTGTCTGCTAAACTCACCTTTAGTGATACATCCTTAGGTAACACTTCGGATTTACCTGGTATAAGCAATACATCATCAAAGGTTAAGCCTTCTTTGGAAAATTTATTTTCCCACATATTATGTCCTCCATTCCCAAAAAAATTTTATTTGTAGATTAACAATTGGACAAACTACTGTCAAGGTAAAAGTAATTAGTTTAAATTTTCAATCAATTAAAGAGGAGCAGTTATGGCTAAACAACATTATGATTATAATCATCTGTTTTCACCTTATTATTCAACAAACTACACACAGAAATACTTAAAAAAAGCCTATAATAAATTAGAATTACTGAATGCCGATACATATAGTTACGATAACTGCAACAAATTTATTTCCTACCTTGAGACTGGAATGCTTTATTTTAAACAGCTAGATAATCTTCCTATTCAGCTACAACCGCTTCTTTTATATTATGGGTTTACGCATTTTTTAAAAGCATGTCTATTAGTTGTCGATCCGCTCTATCCAGAAACAACCGCTGTTTTATCTCATGGGGTATCCACGAGGAAAAAGAAAAAACAACAATATGAATTTCTTTTTGATGAAATTAAAATTCAGCGCCATGGGTTATTTACTCATACAGCTGAGAAAATATATGGAATAAAGCAACTGGAAAACGAAAAAATAGCCATGGTTGACATACTTCAGGAGATTCCGGAACTTGGAATCCTTTTTAAAAGATTAAAAAATAAATGTACAAGTACTGAAGTCCTTTTTAATAATGAGCACACTGTAGTCGAACTACCTATTTTCATTTTGGATCATTATAAAATGACCTCAGAACGGTTTAGGGATTTTTTTAACTCTAAGTGGGGGTTACCTATACAGGAAATACATCTGGAGAGAAACATAATGCATCTGCATTTCAAGCAAGCATACCTTCCCAAACTTGGGAGCATACCCTTTAGATTTAATATACATTCTGACACATACCATCTTTCCTTACAAAAAGAAGGATTAGCCACTACCTTACCAGATCTCTTAATACTCTATTTACTATTGTATAACCTCAGTATGATTTCCAGATATGAAACAGAGTGGTGGTCAGACTTATTTAAGGAGATGCCTTTTTATGATCTTCCCTTTATCAATAGCTTACTGAGTCTAGCCGAAATTAAAATCCCATTCTTGATAGCGGAGTGGTTAGATTGTATATAGAGAACTTCTAATCTAAAAGTCAGTGCGGCTATGCAAAAGGGTTGATAGGTGGAAATCAAGTAAAAGCCGTTTTATTCTGGGTGTCCCTTTCTATATTCCTAGGGAAGGTGGATGGAGAGGTATTTCACTGCATCTATCTAATTGGACTAGACACACCTTCCTTCTATCTCACAACAATTGGCATCTCCATCACTGTCAGCGCTCGAAGGGATTCCCCAGTCTAAAAAACCGCACAAAAAAACCAGCTCATAAACTGAACTGGTTTCTGTATTGCCCGGCAACGTCCTACTCTCACAGGGACTCGCG
>NZ_JBZCPP010000032.1:0-12989 GCF_058267515.1 Pradoshia sp. Z6_59 | reverse complement strand
TTCCTTCCATTATTAAGCTAGATTTTTTTAAATTATTATCTACTGGTTTTTATCAATAGAGAGCTCACATAGAAAAACTAGTAATTCCCCCAAAATTGTAATGTTCTAAAGTATCACTTTATCTTGAATAAATTACAATAAATTTCTAAATTCTATAACGTGGTTATAGTCCTAACCACCAACCTTTAACGTTTCTTTATCACTAAACTTCGTGTTAGCAATCCTCACAAGCATATCCTTCATCTCAAATGAGTCCTTATCGAGAAGTGACTCTATCTCCTCATAAAGATTCCACTTCTCCATCGGCTGTGCCTTTCCGATAAAGATCTTAGGAAACACATGATCTTTCTGAACCTCATTCTCATTAAGAAGCTCTTCATACATCTTCTCACCAGGTCGTAAACCAGAGAATTTTATTCCAATCTCATCTACTGAATATCCTGAAAGAGTAATTAGATTTTTAGCAAGATCAACAATTTTAACAGGTTCTCCCATATCAAGAACAAATATCTCTCCCCCACGAGCCAATGCCCCTGCCTGTATGACAAGCCGGGAGGCTTCTGGGATGGTCATGAAATATCTTGTAATATCAGGATGTGTAACCGTTATTGGACCACCAGCTTGGATTTGTTCCTTAAACAATGGAATTACGCTACCACGACTTCCCAGCACATTTCCAAATCGCACTGCAACAAACTTCGTCTTACTTTCTTTCGCTAAATTCTGAATAATCATCTCAGCAAAACGCTTCGTTGCTCCCATTACATTAGGGGGGTTTACCGCCTTGTCTGTTGAAATCATTACAAAAGTACCAATCCCAAACGTATCTGCCGCTTCTGCAACATTCCGTGTACCAAAAATATTATTTTTAACGGCTTCTCTTGGGTTATACTCCATCATCGGTACATGCTTATGCGCAGCCGCATGATACACTACATCTGGTTTGTATTCATCCATCACATCAAAAATCCGATTTCGATCCTGTATATCTGCAATAATCGGAATGATCTCAATAGATTCACCATATTGTTTCCTTAATTCCTTATCGATTAAATAAATGCTATTTTCTCCATGTCCTAATAATAGGAGTTTAGCAGGGGTAAACTTGCATATTTGACGACATATTTCAGAACCAATTGAACCTCCAGCACCAGTAACTAGAATAGTTTTTCCTTCCAAGTATTCAGAAATGCTACTAATATCCAGCTGAATCGGTTCACGGCCCAATAAATCTTCAACCTCTACATCCCTAAACTGTGTGACAGATACATTGCCAGACATGATTTCTTCAATCATTGGCATAATTTGAACCTTCGCCATTGTTTTTGAACATTCCTCGTAAATACGTTTTATCTCACCCTTTGACAGGGATGGGATGGCAATAATAATGACTTCAATCTCATGCAAGGCAACAGCCATCGGAATAAAGGCTGTATCACCTACCACCGGTAATCCATGGAATTCAAGTTTTTGTTTATTTGAATCATCATCAATAAAGGCAACAGGTAATAAATCAGAGTCCATCTTATGAAGCAGTTGTCTTGCTACCATCGTTCCGGCTGCACCAGCTCCAATAATTAATGTACGCTTTTTTGTTGCATCAGAAGTGTTGATGTAACGATCTCTGATAACTCTCCAAGAAAATCGCGATCCACCTATCAAAAGAATATGAAGCATCCAGGTAATCCCTAAAGCCCGTACGTAAACATCCTGAAAAACGATTAGCTGAATGACAGAAGTCGTTAAAATTGAAAACGATATAGCTTTTACTATCGCAATTAACTCTCGTACACTCGCATATTCCCATGCCTTGTTATAAAGTTTATAGATAAATGCATATACATGATGGCAGATTAATAATGCTAGAGAGGTAATTAATAAGGTTTCCATTTTGAAAATTCCCAAATACGGGTGAAGGACAAGGTAACTACAATATATAGCTGTCAATACGATAAGGGAGTCTAATAGGACCAGTGTGGTCAGCCTTTTCCGGTACGTCACGTTCTAACATCTCTCCTCTAAAAAAGACCGATACAAAGTCCGGTCTTCTCCAAAATAGTTTAAGTTCAATTTTTCTTCCATAAAACGTAATAAATCCGAACGCAAAGTTTCATCCTGAAGCGCAAACTCAATTGATGTTTCAATATAACCTAATTTTTCTCCAACATCATATCGTTTCCCATCAAAATCATAGGCAAATACTCGCTGAATTTCATTTAACTTTTGAATTGCATCTGTCAGCTGAATCTCTCCACCAGCTCCTATATTCTGCTCACCCAAGAACGTAAAGATTTCGGGATGCAATATGTATCTTCCCATGATGGCTAGATTAGATGGGGCCGTACCTTTTTCTGGTTTTTCCACAAAGCTCTTTACCTGATAGCGACGGCCTTTTTGCTCTATCGGGTCAATGATTCCGTAGCGATTTGTTTCCTCCATTGGCACATGCTGCACCCCTATAATAGAAGAAAAGGTTTTTTCATACTCATCCATCAATTGGCGAAGGCATGGCTTATCAGCCTGAACAATATCATCACCAAGTAAGACAGCAAACGGCTCTTCACCAATGAAATTACGCGCACACCAGATTGCGTGCCCTAAACCTTTTGGTTCTTTTTGACGGATATAATGAATATCGACCTTGGAAGGAGCCTGTACTTTTTCGAGAAGATCAAACTTGCCCTTTTCCATCAAGTTATTCTCTAAATCATACGCATGATCGAAATGGTCCTCGATAGATCTCTTTCCTTTACCGGTCACAATAATGATATCCTCTATCCCCGATTCAATCGCTTCTTCCACAATATATTGAATCGTTGGCTTATCAACAATCGGCAACATTTCCTTGGGCATCGCCTTTGTCGCAGGCAGGAATCGTGTTCCAAGTCCGGCAGCTGGTATAATTGCTTTCCTTACTTTTTGCAAGGTATGGCCTCCTTTTCAAAAACACTGTATATTACGGATCATATATTTTACATTTCCAGGTAAAAAATCTAGGTATATGTTCTTAATTGCCAAAAATAACTAAAAATTATTAGACAATTACAATTACTATGTTTCATAATCAATATTAAGGGTATTTAATTGCGTATTTTTATAGTCGTTTTTAATTCTTTATACATATTTCTAATCTATCACTTAAAAGATATGGGCATCTAACCCACCCTCACACCATCCTACCGATGACTTGCATCTAAGGAAGTTTATTGTACTTCCCACAGCATGGCCGAGTGTCTCCTTTGATAACGGTTAGGAGGCATCACCTAAATTGTTCATCATTAAAATAGCCCTAAAAACTTACGCTGTCTGACTGGATGCGGCATTTCTCTCATGATCGTCTGCCCGCTGATGAGTAACTCTGCATTTTCTTCGAAATAATAGATTTGATCCAAACCAAATTGTTTCTCAATTTCATCTAATGCTTGGTTCATCCAAAATTGTCTTGTTGATACATTATGTGCATCGGATGCCACGAAATGGATTAAGTTAGAGGATAGTAAATCCATTGATACTTTTTTAATTTTCTTCCCAAACTTACCTGCAATACTGCCGCACGTAAGCTGAGTGCTGACACCCTTTTGGACAAAGTCATATAGGAGATTTGGATTTTCAACAATGGCCATATTCCTTTCTGGATGGACCAGAATTGGATTAATACCTTTTTGTTGAAGTTCAAAAAATAATGTACTTGCATACCTTGGTATATGATTTGAAGGAAATTCAATCAAGAGATAAGAGGAATGGTTTACTGTTTGAATCAAACCCTGCTCCAGATCCTCGAGCAATTCACCGTACACCCTGACCTCTTGGCCGGGGAGAACCTTTAATGGAATTTGGTTTTTCTCCAAATGTTCATTTAATTGATCAATCTCAGGTAATAGTTTTGTTCTAATATTTTCGTACGCACCATTTTTATGATGCGGGGTTGCGATGATCGTGTCGATACCTTCACTCACAGCAAGCCTGGCCATGTCCATTGAATCCTTTAATCTTTGCGCACCATCATCTACACCTGGCAGGATATGACTATGTATGTCAATCATTTCATCAAGCAACCCCAATCGTTGTATATTTATTCCAATCAATGAATCTATCTTACTTATTTTTAACGGAAAAGTCTAGTTAATTTGCTACTTTTTACCGTAATAATAGTACGTATTATCCTTCATTTTTTTGTTATTAAGAACAACACCTAGGATTTTAGCCCCGGTTTTCAATAATAATTCCTTCGTTTTGACAGCATCGTCTATCTGTGTCCGTCCGCTGCTTACTACTAGAACGACTCCCTGGCAAAGATTCGCAATAATTTGTGCATCGGTTACGGCAGTCACTGGCGGTGTATCAACAATAATGACATCAAAGTGCTCCTTTGCCTGATTAATTAAATCAGTCATCGCTCTTGATGATAGCAACTCTGCCGGGTTTGGCGGGAGCGGTCCGCTTGTCAGTACATGCAAGCCCAAAGGCTCAACAATTTGCAATGCTTTATCAAACTCTATTTGTCTTGTTAATACACTCGTTAATCCTACACTGTTCGTAAATGAGAACGTATAATGCGAAGAGGGTTTGCGCAGGTCGGCATCTATGAATAAGGTCCTTTTTCCCTGCTGGGCAAAAGTCACGGCTATATTGGCAGCAGTTGTCGATTTTCCCTCAGTTGGTCCTGAGGATGTAATCATAATCGTCTGCATTTCCTCATCTACCGAAGAAAACTGAATATTTGTTCTCAGCGTACGGAACTGCTCCGAAATCGGTGATTTTTGTTCAAAATAAGTGACAAGCTTCCTTTGATTTCCGTTACCGATCTGTTTGCTTTTCTTACGCGCCATGCTGTACACCTCTTCCTGATCGCTTCGCTCTTGCTCTTGATTCCATTTGAGCATTGCTTTCTTCAATTACACCAATTACACCGATAATCGGTAAATCAAGGATTCGTTCGATATCCTGCTCAGTTTTAATTGTATTGTCTAAATACTCCATTAAGAATGCTATTCCAACACCAATCATTAATCCAACTACCATCGCAATCGCGATATTAAGTAGTGGCTGCGGTTTAATCGGTGAAGCATTCTCTGAAACCGTTGCTTTCGCTAGGATACTAACATTATCGACATTCATGATATCAACGATTTCCTCTTTAAAAATCTCTGCTGTCGTATTGGCTATTTTCGCCGCCATATGCGGATCCTCGTCTGTAACCGATACATTCACTACCTGAGAATTTTGTTCACTGGCAACGGTGATTTTATTAGTTAGCTGACCTGCTGATAAATCCAAGTTTAATTTCTCAATGACCTTATCTAATATGGCTGGACTCTTCATAATGACGTTATATGTTTCGATGAGTTGTAGATTCGTTTGAACCTCATTGTAGTTATAAGCAGTTTCTTCACCCTTCGCTTGATTGACAAGTAGCTGTGTAGATGATTGATAGATTGGAGTCAAAATAAAAAAGCTTGTTACTCCACTAATCAAAACTGCCAAAACTGTAATCATGATAATGAACCATGCACGTTTTTTTAAGGTTTCAAACAAATCCTTCAAGCTGATAGTTTCTTCCATTTCATCCTCCGATTGACATAATATTAAACATTATACAATAAAACAACAATAATTTATCTGTTTTTTGTTAATTTTATTTATTTTTTTATAATATTTGCCGTAATTATATTGTGTAATCCAATGATATGTCGTTTAGTCTTAAATCCAGCGAGTAATATCACAGTTTGTGCGAAAATAAAAATCATATGTCTCGTATACTTTATGTTCTGAAAACTTCCATTACTAAGATAATTGAAAATGCGTAATTTTTAAAGTGGAAAATAATACTTATTTTTTATAAATATGTTTATTGTAATAATACACTTTATTTTCTAAATTTAAAATAAGATAAGACGACTTTTAATTTCTTAATTAGTTATATTTTTATATTCGTAGTCATTATCTAAATCTTACTTTATGTCAGACTCTTTTAAAAAATCTACGTCTGCGTTAAACTGTAATTGAGTCATCCTACTAACTCTTTCTACTTTTGGGCAACTAAAACAGGGATACTAATAAAGGAAATTAGACTCATTTTTTCAAAACAATAAAAATCATATTTGTCAGCTGGAGGATAGAACATGAAATATGTCACAATATTTTTCCTTACAATATTCACCGTTCTTGTTATAGTTTTTGGACAAACATACTGGAGTAATCAAATTGAACAAACTGTTGCTATGGAGAATGAAAAGAAGCAAGCTGAACCAAAAAAAGAAGCGAATCCCTCCTCTCAATTTGAAATTGTAGAAAATGAGGAACTTAAGAGCACCCTTGAAAAAGCGGTTAGCAGTCATAAAAAAGCTAACATCTTGATTGCCGGCTCCAAAGCATTAGGAAATCAGGATAGCGGTTTAGGAAAAACGATCAGCCAGGAAATAAAAGATGAATTTGAAAATAGCGTGATGGTTTCCCATATAGAGTTTACCGGTACCTCCACCCAATTATTAGCAGAAGACTTAATCAGTGATTATCAAGAAACGAAGCCAGATATTCTTATTCTTGAAGCTCTGACCCTAGCTGATAATGGCAATGTTGAAGTGGAGGATAATCACGATAATATTTCTACTATCATTGAAGAATTACAATCAATCAATGAGGATCTTTACGTGATTCTTATGCCTACTCATCCTATCCCAAATGCCACGATCTATCCGAAACAAGTAGACGCATTAAAGGAATATGCGGCAGAAAATGATTATACATACATAGATCACTGGGAAGCTTGGCCGGATTATAAAAATGAAGACGAGTTGATGGAGTACTTGAAAGAGGATAAGAGCGCTCCAAATGAAAAAGGGATAGCAGTTTGGAGTAAAGAGGTATTGAAGTTATTTGGGATATAGATATTCGAGAAGCTACCTGAATCAAGGAAGCTTCTTTTTCTATTTTGATTCATAAAGTATGTCCCTAAATATGAACCACTCAATTCACTCATCATGATAAAACCAAGAAGATATCAATAATCGAAATTTCATCTTATACTAAAGCTGCAATACAACTGTGAGGTATAAAACAACTCTGATCTCACATTATCTCCTTGAACCAAGAAAGAATGTTAGAATGTAAAAAAATGCTTTAAGGGGATATTTTATGGATAGTATGAATGCTTATTATATTTTAAGATTATTTGCAGTAGTAACTTTTATATTGGCCTTAATATCATTGTTGTTAAAATTCAGACCATATAATTTTAACAAGAGAGGGTCAGATACAACAACTGATAAAAATGAAATCATTAATCAGATATTCATAAATGTCTTGTTTTTGTTTGCTGTATTTTTCATCATAATAATAACTTTATTATATCCAGCACCTATCACCTTACCAACTATTACGAGCAATATAAAAGATAATTATATTCCTTTAGTTGTCATCAGTGAACTAATCAGAACAAAGCCTTTTATTGAAATGGCTTATAATATTATTGGAAATGTAGTATTGTTCATCCCTTATGGATTTTTTCTGCCACTAAAATACAAGAAAATGAAGAAATTTACACAATGTGTCATGGTAGGTATTAGTTTTTCAGTCGGAATTGAAATGTGCCAACTGCTTCTTCCGCACAGACAAACTGATATTGATGATGTATTGTTAAATTCAGTAGGAGTAATATTAGGGTATTATTTATATAGACTTTACAGAAAACCTGTTGAGGATATGTATTAACAAGACATGATAGGACCATATAGCATGGCACCAACATAATGATAGATTTCTATTAATACTGTATATGAATCCGTGCAAGATCAAACTTCTAAAGATTATCAACCAGAAAAAAGACTAGCTTTTTATATGAGGGTATAAATACGCATTTCCAAAGCACTCAATTTCGGGTGCTTTTTGTTTTAGGAATAACCAATTAGATAATTAATAAATTACCCCCATTTCCCCTTCCAAATAAAATGTAATTTGAACAACAAGCCATAAAAGATAAAATATCCGATTTTTATCCTAGTTTTTTTACATTCTTTAACAACCCTCTTTAAATTTATTCGGTTCATCCGATGAATAGAGAAGAACAAATAAAAAAAGAGGTGAAAGAACTTTTGGGAAAATATTTTATTAAAGCTGCAAGTTTGCTGATTTTGCTATCATTTATCATTACTCTGTTACCGGAGAAAGCAGATGCTGCTAGCTTTACATCTAAAGTCAACGCTGATGTCCTAAATGTCCGCTCTAAGGCATCTACCAAATCCTCTGTCATCGGAAAAGTTAAGAAAGGCAAAGTGGTCACGGTTCAATCTGAGCAAAATAACTGGAGCAAGATTACATACGATAAGAAAACCGGCTGGGTAATGAGTACATATCTTACATATGTCAATTGGACCGGCTATGCAAAAGTAAATAATCTGTCCATTAAAAAAACGGCCTCTTCCTCTTCCAAATCTCTTGCAACTATTAACAACGGGACGGCCGTTACAGTAAAAGGGCAAACGGGAAGCTGGGTTAAAGTCTATTATTCCAGTAAAAAGATAACTGGCTGGGTATCTGCTTCAAGTTTAACTAAAGCAAAGCCAACGAAAGTTAATGCAAATCTCGGAACCTATTATGTCACAGCTACCAGCTTGAATGTTCGTGCAACAGCGAGCACAAAAGCAAAGGTTATCACAACTGTGAAGAAAAACGCTGTCCTCACGCTTCAGCAAAAAAGTGGTGCTTGGGGGAAAGTGGAAACCTCTAACGGTAAAATTGGGTGGGTATCCTTGACTTATATTTCTACAAAAAAACCAGTTGCAAATCTTGGTACCTATTATGTGACAGCTACGAGCTTAAATGTTCGTGAAAAAGCCAACACTAAAGCTAAGGTCATCACGACTGTAAAGAAAACCGCTGCGGTTACTCTTCAGCAGAAAAGCGGTTCTTGGGGGAAAGTGAAGACTTCCAACGGTAAAATTGGGTGGGTATCCCTGACTTATATTTCTACTAAAAAACCGGTTGCGAATCTTGGTACCTATTATGTGACAGCTACGAGCTTAAATGTTCGTGAGAAAGCCAACACTAAAGCTAAGGTCATCACGACTGTAAAGAAAAACGCTGCGGTTACTCTTCAGCAGAAAAGCGGTTCTTGGGGGAAAGTTAAGACTTCAAACGGTAAAGTCGGCTGGGTAAGTCTCTCTTATCTTTCTACTAAAAAACCGGCTGTGAATCTTGGAACCTATTATGTTACGGCTACCAGTTTAAATGTTCGGGCCACAGCAAGTACTAAAGCTAAGGTCATCACTACCGTCAAGAAAAATGCCACCCTTACTCTTCAGCAAAAAAGCGGTTCTTGGGGAATGGTGAAAACCTCCAACGGCAAAATCGGCTGGGTTGCTATGAAATATATTTCAACTAAAAAACCGGTCAATACGAAAACACCACAACCGGTATCAAATAAAACGGAGTACCTGGTTACCAACGCCAACACTTCTCTGTACAAGAATGCTGACTCAAAATCTACCATATTGGCTTCAGTTCCTAAAAACTCTAGTGTAATGAAACTGAATACAAATGGTAGCTTTACACAGGTAAAACTGGCATCCGGTAAGATTGGGTGGATTACAAGTAAAACACTGATCATATCCAAAAGTGTGCGAGGAAAAGTCATAGTCATTGATCCTGGTCATGGCGGGGATGATCCTGGAGCCACTGGTGTAAGTTTAGGAACAAAGGAAAAGACTATTAATTTAAGCACTGCCAATTATTTAGCGACTTTACTGAAAAATGCAGGAGCCACTGTTATTATGACACGCAACAATGATACCTTTATTTCATTAGCTAACAGAGCAGCACTCAGTAACTCAAAAAAAGCAGATGCGTTTGTGAGTATTCATTACAATGCAGCTCCAGATTCTCCATCGGCAAGAGGAATAGAGACTTATTACTATCAAAATAGCAGTCTGGCAAGTGCTATACACGGTGAATTGATTAAATCAACCGGTTTAAAAAATCGTAAGGTCAAACAAGGCAATTTCCAAGTCATCAAGAGTAATAAACAACCTGCTACCTTGTTAGAACTTGGATTTCTTTCGAATGCAACCGAGGAAAAAACCATTTCCCAAAACAGCTATCACAAGAAAGCCGCACAGGGTATTTTAAATGGCTTAAATGTATATTTCAAAAATAAATAACGTCCAGCCTGAAGCCTCCGATTATTCCTCGGGGGCTTTTAATTTTCACTAAAATCCAATCCAGCACTAAATCCCTCGAATACACTATAATAATTATCCATAAATGGATGTGATAGGGTGTCAAATCAATTGAAAGGACTAGCTGGAGCCTGGCTAACGGCTATAGGAGCCATTGTTGTAGCCATCGGCTCTACTCCAAACACTGGATTATCAAACAATATACAAAGAGAACTTAATTTAGTCGGAAATGCCATGGAAGCAGTCGGTGCTGGCTTATCTGCAGATGGACAGGCTAATCAGCTCTCACTTGAATATACAGGAAGTGTATTATCCAGCATAGGTTCCCTGGAGTCCTTTAGTGGGATTGCTATTGATTTTCCTAATCATACTAAAACGAATATTTCTATTCAGGGTAATTTGTTACAAGCGCTTGGCAGTGGAATCAGTGCGGCTGATGAATTTGGCGATACTACTACTTTAGGATCAGCAGAACCTTTTATCGGCAACATACTCCAAACCATGGGCAGTGTCATCCAAGTATTTGGCGTTAAAATTCAAGCTAATGACGAGGATAAGGGACAAAACTACATTGTAACAGGGAGTTGGATTCAAGCGATTGGTGCTGTTCTATCAGCCATGGGACAACAACTCGAAGAAGCTCAGGAAAATGAACCAGATATCAACGAATAAGATGCCCTCCTCTGGAGGAGGACATTTACATACAGGTCACGGGGAGAATACAGATGGTCGATTAAAGAAATCTTCCGGGTAATTCCTCCCTTAACTCTACTCCCTAATTAAGCTGGAGGACGAGCTGATTAACGGCAATATATTGCAGCAAGCAACCGGATATGCCCTGCAGGCTGATTGGGAGATGGAGTTGGTTTATAGAATATGTCGGAAAGAACTAGCTGCTATCGTACCACTTGAGAAGATGATTCCCATGGTGACAATAAGTCTAATCCCCCAATAAACGTTCTTTTTTATAAATTTCTTAAACTTTTTACCGACATCTTCTGCTATTCAGATAGCTGTTATACAGGTTTCCCTATCACTTTTCCACAGTTGCTGGCTAACCATTTCACTTAGTATTACTATTTGTTGGTATTTGTTTTGTTTCACTTCGTGTTTTTTACGGTATAAATAGAGTACAACCATTCCAAATTATGTATAAAAAGGAGGCGCGAAACTATGAGAATCCGAGCAGGCAGTTGGAGAATGCTTTCCAAACAAGAAAAGATCTTTATCCTAAATGCAGTCAGTCAGCGTCGGACATTTTAATCATCGCCAATCGGATGTTACTTACCTCAAGAATAATTGTAGGGCAGGAACGTAGGTTAAGGGTCTTTTCCTCTGTTCACTTCAAAAAAATAAATAAACAAGCCATCGCTTTATTTTACTTTCTCACTTTTCCTCAATTGTTGCTTTCAAGTAACCAATCATCCGTATCTTGACGGGTGATTATTTTATTTGGGTCTATTCATTAATCGATTGATTAATTTGGTCTTCTAACACCTTTGGGTTGAAAGTATACTATACCTATAGATGGTTACATTCTTTTTCCATAAAAAATTCAATATGTATTAATTGAAATTATCTACGAATTGCCGATATAGTAGAAGTAAGTAACCGTTACTTATGACCCAATCCTAAAGGTGGTATGAGGAAAATGGCGAATCTGAAAATTTCCCCACTATTAAAAATATCCCTAATGATTATACTTATTGTCCTTTTATTCGTTGGCTTTTATTTTATAAAGGGACCGTTTCTCGATAAGGATGCTCTTGTCAAAAAGGTCGAGACTGCTCTCGCCGATCAAAATGTACGTCAGCTCTCCCGGATTCTAACCTCATCAAATGAAGACCTGGTTATTGACGAACAGAATACAAAGATTTTGATGGATTACCTCAAAAAAAACCCTGATTACACCCAAAGCCTTCTGACAGTTCTCCATGAACAATCCCGATATTATGATGAAGATACATCCCAAAAGGGCAAAGAACAGCCGAGGATTGAAGGATTTTTAACACTGAAAAAGAATACGAATTCCTGGCTGCCCGACAGCTATTCAATTGAAATCGATCCAGTTTATCTGACGATCACCACCAATTCTAAGCATGCCACCTTAATGGTAAACGGTGAACAAGTCGTTAAGGCCAACGAAGTCATTTATGAAAAGAAAGTCGGCCCCCTTCTACCGGGAGAATATAAAGTCGAGGCACAATTGAAAACAAATGATACAGATATCAACGAAAAGAAACACGTTGTTTTGTGGAATAGTGATGAGAAAATTAACATGAATTTAAACGATGAGGAAGTCGGCTTGGATTCAACTCAATAATAAACTTCTGGATAAGAAAGACAAAGATCTCTTTTAGGGACTTTGTCTTTTTTATTAATATCATAAGCTAATCTATGAAAAAGTAACTTAGGTCTATTCGCATATTGTATTGTCAAAACTTTTACAAATAGGAAGTTTGAATCAAGCACAGAAAACGAACATTCGATACTATTGTAGAAGAAGGCCCATTTTGATTCAATTTGCCATATAAAAATACTGAGGAAATCGTTTCCTCAGTATAGAAAAATTATTCCGATGTAGACAGTTCTTAATATACTGTTGGCAACTCATCCGAATTCTTATCATCCTTTTCTTTCTGTTTTACATATAAAAATTCTTCAATATAGTTAGCCAATTGTATTCACTCCGTTACTCAGTTTCACATTGTACTGTGTTGGCAATTCTGCTACTCGCGTCGGTTTCACACTGTACTGTGTTGGCAGCTCTGCTACTCGTGCTGGTTTCACACTGTACTGTGTTGGCAGCTCTGCTAC
>NZ_JBZCPP010000031.1:0-20575 GCF_058267515.1 Pradoshia sp. Z6_59 | reverse complement strand
ATTGACGAGATTTTAAAAATCTCTTTTTTAGACTTGCTTGGCGTTTCGTTTTGTTTAGTTTTCAAAGAACAATCTGTGTTGCTTGTTTCAGCGACTTTTATATATTATCAAATTCGCTTTTTGTTGTCAACGACTTTTTTAAAAAGTTTTTTCAGCCGATTTCTTTCGTTTCGACTTCGTTCGTGACAACGTATATAAATATATCAGCATTTAAATTCTAAGTCAACACTTTTTATCAAAATTATTTTCTGTTTTTCGAGGTGTATTCAAATACCTTAAATACTCGCTTTTCGGGGCAATTCTAATCAGGAGTTTTAACAAAATCTTATATCTTTCTTCTATTGCCCTTTGAACAATTGGATGATGGTTTTCTATTCTTTCATCTGTACGAATTTCTTCCATTTCTCTCTTAATTAAAAACTCTAATTCCATACCTTCTTTTTCTGTCAGTAAAACCCCCAGCACAATATCCCTCCTACCTAATTGATCAACAGGGATATGTTACATCATTTTTTTAAATTTTATACAAGCTGTTTTTTTAACTGTAATATTTGTCCCACCTAACAAATACATTACATTAAAAGCTGATCAATTGGATGAGGTGAATAACATGCCCTTTTTTTATGTAACAAATGCACGCAGAGGAAAGCAACTAATCTTATTACTGATTATTACGTTCTTCACAGCCCTTTTTTTCTATGTGGAATTCATCGCGGTCTCACCTTCTTTTTCAATCAATGGGAAACCAAAGATTATATACAAAGGAGAAAAAGGAGTAGCTTTGACATTTAATATCGGCTGGGGCGATGAAAAGGCTGAGGATATTCTAAAAGCTTTAAAACAGGAAAAAATTCATGCGGCCACGTTTTTCTTAGCAGGCTCATGGGTTGAACGTCATCCTCATATTGTTAAGCTGATTAAAGAGCAGGGTTACGAGATTGGCCTTTTAGGTTACTCATATATCGATTACACGGAGCTTGAAGAGCCTGGAATCCAAAAGGATATATCTAAAGGGCTTGAAGCCTTCCGAAAAGCTGGAATAGAAAAGCCGCTCCTATTACGGACTCCTACTGGGGATGTAGATAGACGAGTATTAAAAATTGCCGAGAAGTCGAACCTTACAATGGTCCATTGGAGTGTCAATTCTATGGATTGGAAAAACCCAGGGACAAAGATTATTGCCCACAATGTTGCTCAGGCCAAACAAGGGGATATCATCTTACTTCATGCTTCTGATGCTGCCATACAAACCGCCAAAGCGATTCCGCTCATTAAAGAGGAATTGACTAATAAAAACCTAAAGCTACTCTCTGTCTCTGAAATGATATCCAACTCTAAATCAACCAGCCACGAAATTAGCAGGATACCCTATATGGTAAACAGCAGCCCATTAATGAATAGGGAAACTCTTCAATTAAACTAAAAAAGCCGCACTCCTTTACGAGTGTGCGGCTTTTTGCTGCGTGCGCTTCATACGTTCCTTCGCAGCTTCCTTTGATTTTTCATGATATTTTGGCAAAATCAACAGTTGATAGGTGTTACAGATAAGCAAAGGAATTAACATGAAATACATATAGCTTTCATCATTTACCCTGAGCACCGGGAACCATTCTATTACTGTTACTACGACCATAAAAAACAAGGTAGGTATAAAGGCACTTTTATTTGTTTGTTTAACTTTCAGCACAGCTACTATTAAGGCTACTACTAAAATTAAGACAGGATACCAGACATATGAAATGGCACCTTCTGTTTCATTTCCAAAAAACACAAACCGCAAATAACCTAAATCAACTAAAACAAATACAGTAAGTACCAATTGTATGGCATGCCATACAAAAACAGATCTAAACATTTCCATCCCAAGTCTGTGAACGGTTAAATACGCAAAAAAACACATCTGGCTAATAACACTGAATATTAATCCAACGCCAGCCATCCACAAGAAGCCAACTAGTAATTCAACTGGTGTCTTAAGTGAAAACTCATTCCATTTTGCAATTAAACCAACGACCCCCGCTGTAAAACCGCCTATCAGCAAGGTATTCATAAATAGCTTCACCCAATATCGACTGCTCATTTTTCCCCACCCTCTATGTATGTTCTACTAAATTGTACCAACCGTTGTCATGAAAATCTATTAATTCATATAAACACGTATATTTTTTTATTCTCGATTCATATTATCAATGTAGATTTATTAGAGGAGGATTAAATTAATGACAACTATATTCAGATGTGCTTTTGGTCTTATTTTATGCCTAATCACCTTAACCGGCTGCAGTGAAACAAATACAGAATCAAGAGAAGAAAACTATAGTGATACTAAAAAAATTATTGTAGATGTTTTAAAGTCAGATGAAGGGAAGAAAGCAATTGAGGATATTCTTCAAGATGAATCAGTTAAAACTGAATTGATTATGAATCAGGAGGATGTTTCAAAAACTATTGAGACAGTATTAACTTCTGATAAAGAGAAACAATTCTGGGAGAATGCCTTCAAGGATCCGAAGTTTGTGAAGTCTCTTGCAAATGGCCTGGAATCCTCTCATAAACAGATTCTTAAAGATTTAATGACTGATCCGGAATATATGACATTATTAACAAATGTCCTAAAGGATTCAGATATGAGAAAAGAATTCACCGAAATCATGCAAGGAAAGGACTATCGCAAAGAACTTCAATCCGTCTTAACAGAGGTCATTGATAGCCCGCTCTATAAAGCAAAAATAGAAGATATCCTACTAAAAGCAGCTGATGAAAAATCTAAAGAAAATACTTCAAACAATAAGAAAGCAGGTCAACCATAAATAAAACGCCTCCTATCGAACGGAGGCGTTTACTTATCATTTATTAACCATTTCAGTTACTTTCTCAGCTATTTCTGTAAACATCCTTCCGGTCGGGTGATCTTCTGCGTAGATTGATGGCGCAAACTCCTCATCATTCCAATCAGGCTGTCCAAGAGGAAGCTTGCCTAATAATTCTGTATTAAGCTCTTCAGCCAGCTTTTCGCCGCCACCTTTACCGAAGACGTATTCTCTTTCGCCGGTTGTTTTACTCTCAAAGTAAGACATGTTTTCAACCACACCAATTACCTCATGCTCTGTACGAATTGCCATAGCACCCGCTCTAGCGGCAACAAACGCAGCTGTAGGATGTGGAGTGGTAACGATAATTTCTTTACAGGTTGGCAGCATGGAATGAACATCCAAAGCTACATCTCCAGTTCCAGGAGGAAGGTCAAGCAATAAATAATCCAAATCTCCCCACTCTACTTCCTGGAAAAAGTTATTCAGCATCTTTCCAAGCATCGGACCTCTCCATATAATCGGTGCATTATCCTCAACGAACATCCCCATAGAGATCACTTTTACACCGAAACGATCGACTGGGTATATACGTTCCTCTTTAACAGTTGGACGCTTATCAATCCCCATCATATCCGGAACACTAAAACCATAAATATCAGCATCCACCAGACCAACCTTTTTACCAAGGCGTGCCAAAGCCACTGCCAGATTTACAGAGACGGTGGATTTACCGACTCCTCCTTTTCCACTGGCAATTGCAATAAAGGTAGTGTCACTATCGAGTAAGCCTTTTTCTTCTTTCGGCAAAGACTCACGGAATTTAGCCAAGGCTTCCTCTGGCAAGTCAGCAAAACGAATGCCTACTGTATTCGCTCCAGCCTCCTTTAATGTATTTACAACCGTTTGCTGGATTTGCAGCTGTTCAGCCGTACCTGTTTTAGCAATCGCTATTTTCACGCTCACATGCTGCTTTTCTTCTTTAATCTTTATCTCTATAATACCGTTTGTTTCTTTAAGGGTTTTATTTAAAAATGGATCTTTAATTTCTCCAAGTAATTCTCTTACCTTTACTTCTGTAAGCACGAACGACACCTACCTTGTATGTATTTGTAAACGCTATTAGTATAACATATTCAATAGGTATCAATTGCTAATTTGATTCTGTATTTTCAATCTTCTTCATGTTCCTTTAAAAAATATCTAATTACTCCCGTATAGATTGAGAGTGCGATATCATCCTGATACACTTTACTTTGTAAATTGCGTCTTTCTTCATCATTTGAAAGAAAGCCGACTTCTACCAGAACTCCCGGTTTATTTGCATGCTTGACTAAATATACACTTTCCATAGGTTTAGCATATCTTTTCGTATTTCTTAAATTACGAATAAACTCTGCTTGGATCAATTTAGCCGCTTGTTTATTTTCCGTAAACTTTGGCGAATAAAACGTCTGGGCTCCCTTCGAATTCACCTGTGGAAAGGCATTGGCATGCACACTAATATACAAATCCGCCTCAGAATTGTTTATAAATTTAGTCCTTGTAATTAAATCCGTCCGCTTCCTTTCCCGTATACTTCTCGAATCAGAATCAGCAAGATCTACGTCTTTTTCTCTTGTCATTAAAACAAGGGCACCTTGTTCCTGCAGGTAATCCCTTAGTCTTAACGAAATTGGCAATGTTACATTTTTCTCGATTACACCATTAAAGGTCGCCCCGCCATCTATCCCTCCATGTCCTGGGTCAATGACAATAACTTTTCCAGCCAAGGGCAGATTCCACTGCTGAAATGATACACGCTGGTTCATCCTGTATGACATCAATAAAAACAGAAGAACCACCCCAACCACAAAACAGGTCGTGAGAACCTTCTTTTGAACATTCATAGCTTATCCCCTTTACCCCATAATCCACTATTACTGTATCTTATGGGACAAGGAGTTTAGATAGAACATGCTAGATCTATTTCATCCTCATTTTATATCGATTAATTCCTTTTGCGTATCCTTCCATCCACCAAGCCGTCACATATTCATCCGTCAAGCTGCGCAGCGTTTCTTGTATAAAAGGAGATCCATTTTCCTCCGATTGATAAAGATAGTAAAACAATTGCTGTGAGAGCATATCAATTTCTTTTTTCGCTCTCTCTTTTATCCGCTCTGGCGACTCTCCATACCGATTAAACTTACTATAATATCCACCTAGAAGAAAACCCTCCACTGCAATATCATAACAATGCTCTTCAGCTGGCTCAATTGAGTATCCCGGAAAACATTTTAACCCTTTAGCAAGATGGCGATATTGCCTCCCTAAAAGTTCAAGCGAAAAATCCTTCAGTATCTCACGCTCATATTTCAACCGCTTTTCTTTACGAAAAGCAGCAAGATTTACAACTGTATTCATTAAACCACCTCTAAATTAAAATATAATCATCAATAGAAAATTAAGATATACTCTATTGTTTGATGGATGGCCTATACTCATGCCATGGGATAAATGGGAAATGTAAGGAGGAGTTATAAAACATCGTGTATAAGGAGGTGTTAATCGGATCGATGTATGGCTGTCGGGGTAGTCCATCTTCTCTTTTTCGGGTCGCTTTGTTGTATATATACTCGTTTTCTTATTCAATTCAGCCAAATACCTAATAAATCAAGCCATTTTTCTATTTGATCCGGCCAAACGGATTCTTAATCCAGCCAATCCAGAATATTAATCCTTGGAATTTGCGCGTAACCGAGCCAATCTGGCACTAATTCCAGCATGACTCAACTTTGCTCACACAGCCAGCCGCTCTGCATTTATATCTCCAAACATAACAAAAAGACCCCCAGACAAATGTCTGAGAGTCTTTTGAACGCAATTGTAAAATTAACGTTTTGAGAACTGAGGTGCACGACGCGCGCCTTTAAGACCGTATTTTTTACGCTCTTTCATACGTGGGTCACGAGTTAACAATCCTGCACGTTTTAGTCCTGGACGGTATTCTGGATCTACTTCAAGTAATGCACGAGCGATACCATGACGGATAGCGCCTGCTTGACCTGTGTAGCCTCCACCTTTAACGTTTACTAAAATGTCATAGCTGTTTGTTGTTTCAGTAACAACTAGAGGTTGTCTTACTACTTCACGAAGTGCTGCGAATGGAATGTAGTCATCGATTTGACGATCATTGATAATGATGCGGCCTTCACCTGGAATCAAACGCACACGAGCAACGGAGCTCTTACGTCGACCAGTACCGTAATATTGTACTTGTGCCAATGTTATATCCTCCTTTAATATTAACCGCGAAGCTCAAGAACTTCAGGTTTTTGTGCTTGATGTGGATGCTCAGCTCCAGCATATACGTTTAATTTTTTACCCATTTGACGACCAAGAGATCCTTTTGGAAGCATTCCTTTGATAGCTTGCTCCAACATTTTCTCTGGGTAGTTAGTTCTCATTTCAAGAGCAGTTCTTGTTTTCAAACCACCTGGGTGCATGCTGTGACGGTAGTAAATTTTATCAGTTAATTTCTTACCAGTCAGTTCGATTTTAGATGCATTGATAATAATCACATGGTCACCAGTGTCAACATGTGGAGTATAAGTTGGTTTGTGTTTACCTCTAAGAATTGAGGCTACTTGTGATGCTAGACGACCTAAAGTTTGACCTTCGGCATCTACAACGTACCATTTACGTTCTACATCACTAGCTTTCGCCATATACGTCGTACGCATTGATTTACCCTCCTAAAAATAGTTCATTGTTTCATTTTTTTTAAAAAAATTTGTGGCTCTATCTAAACACGAAATAGTTTCCGGGGCTATTCTCGTGGTTTTAACATACCAAAGGATATGATATACCGTTTTTCGGCCATTGTCAAGAAAATGTTACACCTGGATTAGTTGTCATGGAATTTAGATTTTATTTATAATCTACTTTCCATAAATATAACCCGTGTCCTGGTGCGGTTCTCCCTGCTTTCGTGCGATCATGGGCAGTAATAATGTCTTTTATTTCCTCCGGGCGGCGTTTGCCAATCCCGACATCCAATAAAGTGCCTACCATAATCCTTACCATATTATACAGGAAACCATCTCCAACAAAACGAATGACCAATTGTTGATCATCTCTAAGAAAATTAATCGACTTGACCGTTCTTACTTTATCCACCACTTCTGTTTTAGCGGAGCAAAAACTGGTAAAATCATGGGTCCCGGTTAAATACTCTGACGCTCTCTCCATCATAGCTAAATCGAGCTTATAGGGATAGTGATAGGCATAATTTCTAATAAAGGGATCTTTTACTTCAGCCAACGAAATGATATACCTGTATTCTTTACCAACCGCATTAAACCTGGCATGAAATTCAGAATCAGCCTTTTCGATATCTACGATGGCTATATCTGCAGGCAGCATAGTTCCCAGTGCTTTTTTCCATCTTTCCGGAGGCAGCTCAAGTGGAGAATCAAAGTGAATGACTTGCCCCTTGGCATGTACACCGGCATCAGTACGCCCTGAGGCAGCCACCTTGACCTCTCTTCCCTTATGCATGGTCATTAGGACCTTTTCCAGTTCCAATTGAACTGTACGCTTGTCAGGCTGAATTTGGTAGCCGGCAAAATTTGTCCCATCATAAGCTATTGTACATTTGTAACGTATCATTCCAATACTCTCCCTATTAGTTTCTAGTGAGGATAAGAGCGATTGATAAGGCGATGAGAGAGATGATTAAGATTGTGTCAGGGAATTCCCACTTAAGAGCACGATATTTCGTCCTGCCTTCTCCGCCCCTGTATCCCCTTGCTTCCATCGCTGTAGCCAGCTCCTCAGCACGTTTAAAGGAGCCTACAAATAGTGGAACAAGGAGAGGGACGACTGCACTCAATCTTTCCTTCAGCGGGCCCGATGAAAAATCGACTCCTCTTGAGGTTTGTGCCTTCATAATTTTATCCGTCTCTTCAATCAACGTTGGAATAAAGCGTAATGAGATAGAAATCATTAATGCAAGCTCATGAACCGGGAATTTAATTTTCCTTAAAGGGTTCAATAGATATTCCATTCCATCCGTTATCTCAATCGGCGTTGTCGTAAGCGTAAGGATAGAAGTAACTAAGATTAATAATGTAAAACGTAAGGATATAAAGATCCCCATCTTAATTCCTTCATCATAAATATCAATACCGGCGAGCGAGAAGACAATTTCTCCTCTTTTTGTGAAAAACAGTTGTATAAGCAATGTTAGAATGATTAAAAAGATTACCGGCTTTAATCCCTGTAATAGGAATAGTGGTTTAATTTTTGTTAATCCTAGCAATACTAAGGTAAATGTAATTAAAATAGCATACGATATCCAGTTATTAGCCAGGAATACGATACAAACATAGAAAAAGACTAATAATAATTTTGCCCTTGGATCCATTCTGTGGACAACAGAATCAGCTGGAACATAGCGTCCCATTATAAATTTATCCATCATTGTTGTCCACCCCCAAGAGATTTGATATCTCGCTAATCAAATCATCCAGTGACAGATGTTTCTTGGAGAGAACTAAACCACTCTTTTGTTCAAATTCCATCTGGAATCGAATGGTATCAGGCACTGCCAGTCCTAAATCCATTAATGCCTCTGGATCAGAGAACACTTCATTTGGAGACGCTTTTTTAACAATCGTTCCTCTATGCATGATAATCAGTTCGTCTGCGTATCTTGCTGCATCTTCCATGCTATGTGTAACCAATATGGTGGTAAGAGCCTTTTCCTTGTGAAGGGTATGAAACATATCCATAATTTCTTTTCGCCCTCTTGGATCCAACCCGGCTGTAGGTTCATCCAGAACAATCACTTCCGGTTCCATGGCCAGTACTCCTGCTATCGCTACTCTTCGCATTTGACCGCCGGATAAATCGAATGGAGAGGACTCCATAATCGAATCATCCAGACCCACTAATTTGATCGCTGCATATGCACGATTTTTGGCATCTTCCTCACTCACTCCAAAATTCATGGGTCCAAAGCAGATATCTTTTAATACGGTTTCTTCAAAAAGCTGGTGTTCAGGGAACTGAAAGACAATTCCTACTTTTTGACGGATGGCTTTCAAATTCTTTTCTTTTTTATCTGCGGAGATAACTCTTTCTCCAATTGTGACTTTCCCCTTTGTTGGCTTTAACAAGGCATTTAAATGCTGTAAGAGAGTAGATTTGCCTGAGCCAGTATGACCAATTACACCTATAAAAGAATTAGTTGGAAAACGAACATTAATATCATATAAAGCGCGATGCTCAAATGGTGTGCCCAGTTGATAGGTATGCTCTACTTCTTCAAGTGATATTTGCATAGTTCATTCACCAGCCCTTCTTCGGTGATTTGATCAGATACTTGGATACCATTTTCTCTTAATGATTTAGAAAGTTTTATAGAAAACGGGATATCAAGTCCTAATTTCACAAGTTCTTCCTCTAACTTAAATATCTCAGCCGGGCTGCCTTCCGCAAATATTTTCCCCTGATTCAATACAATCATCCGGTCAGCACGGGCAGCTTCCTCTAAGTCATGAGTGATTGATATTACTGTCAATTGTTTGTCTTCCTTCAATTCTCTAATAATGCCAAGTACTTCTGATCTCCCCAAGGGATCAAGCATGGAGGTGGCTTCATCCAGAATAATAATAGATGGGCGCAAGGCCAGTACACCTGCTATTGCAACACGTTGCTTTTGTCCACCTGATAAATGGTGCGGCTCTTGATCGAGAAACTCATCCATGCGAACTTTCCTTAATGCATCCTGGACACGGTTTATCATATCCTCTCTCTCAATGCCAGCGTTTTCTAAACCAAAAGCCACATCATCCTGCACAGTTGTACCTACAAACTGATTATCAGGATTTTGAAAGACCATTCCAATATGCCGACGGATATCCCATACAGTGTCTTCGCTCATGACCAAATCATTAACCATGATCGTTCCTTCATTAGCAAAATAGAGCCCTATTAATAGCTTGGCTAATGTTGATTTGCCTGAACCATTATGCCCAACAATAGCGAGCCATTCACCCTCCTGGACTTTAAACGATACATTATCCAGAGCTCTATTTGTCTTCGCTTCATATTGAAAGGATATATTACTAACTTCAGCCAACGGTTTACTCATAGCTTCCTCCCTGTGCTGCTCTATTCTCTGCTTAGCTCAACTATTTTTGAATATAAAAAAACGCTGCACCCCTTCCGGATTATCCCAATGGATTTCCTGAATTAAGAGCAGCATTCACTTATCTTAATGTCAGACAACGTACGTTTTGTCTGTACAAGGGGTGCGAGAGCTAGACAAACATCAATTGGATCGTCACCCAATCCATGCCTATCGTAACGCTCTATCGTTTTTTGGATTATTCAGTAAAATAAGAGTAAAGCACATGCGTAAAACGCATAATGCTTTAGTTAGCTTATACCAGAATCATTGGATTAAGGTATTTAATATAGGATATGGGTGTCAGATATTCTGTCCACCCCTACCCTTACATCATTAAACTAACTCGATAATTACCATTGGTGCTGCGTCTCCACGACGTGGACCAATTTTCATGATTCTAGTGTATCCACCTTGACGCTCTTCGTAACGAGGCGCGATATCAGCAAATAATTTTTGAACTGCATCTTGCCCAGTTTCAGCGTTTGCTACTTCGTGACGGATGTATGCAGCAGCTTGACGGCGTGCATGTAAATCTCCGCGTTTACCTAAAGTAATCATTTTTTCGACTACGGAACGTAATTCTTTCGCACGAGTTTCAGTCGTTTCGATACGCTCGTTGATAATTAAATCAGTAGCCAAATCGCGAAGCATTGCTTTACGCTGTGCGCTTGTACGTCCTAACTTTCTGTATGCCATGAAAGTTTCCCTCCTTTGTTGAAATAACTGATTCTATCTATTCATTCATTAATCGTCTTTACGTAGGGAAAGACCTAGTTCTTCTAGCTTAGCTTTCACTTCTTCAAGTGATTTACGGCCAAGATTACGAACTTTCATCATATCTTCTTCAGTCTTATTAGCAAGCTCTTGTACTGTATTAATGCCAGCACGCTTCAAACAGTTGTAAGAACGAACAGAAAGATCAAGCTCTTCAATTGTCATTTCCAATACTTTTTCTTTTTGATCTTCTTCTTTTTCAACCATGATTTCAGCATTTTGAGCTTCATCTGTTAAACCAACAAAGATGTTCAGATGTTCTGTTACGATCTTCGCACCTAAAGCTATAGCTTCTTTTGGACCAGTGCTTCCATCAGTCCATACATCGATTGTAAGTTTATCATAGTTTGTCAGTTGACCTACACGAGTGTTTTCAACTTGATATGTCATCCGAGATACTGGTGTGTAAATGGAATCAATAGGGATTACACCGATTGGTTGATCATCACGTTTGTTTTGATCAGCTGGCGTGTAGCCTCTTCCTCTTCTAGCTACCAAGCGCATACGCAAGTGAGCTTTTTTAGAAAGGTGAGCTATCAGTAAATCCGGGTTTAGAATTTCCACATCGCTATCATGTGTAATATCTGCAGCCGTTACTGCCCCTTCCCCCTGAACATCAATTTCAAGAGTCTTTTCTTCATCAGAATAAATCTTTAATGCGAGCTTCTTAATATTTAGGATAATAGCAGTTACATCTTCTTCTACACCCTCAATAGTAGAGAACTCATGGAGCACACCATCTATTTGAATAGATGTAACGGCAGCACCAGGCAATGAGGATAGTAGGATACGACGTAAGGAGTTACCCAAAGTTGTTCCATATCCACGCTCAAGTGGTTCAACGATGAACTTACCATATTTTCCGTCTTCGCTGATTTGAACCGTTTCAATTTTTGGTTTTTCTATCTCGATCATTCAACAATACCCTCCTTCGTAACGTCGAAACCCCGGCTAGAAGAAGGTAGTGTTTTGCATCTAACCGAAATTCCCCAATATATACTCCCAATGTGCGCAACATATTTGTGATTTTCTAAGAAAAAGGAAAATCACTATATTACCCCATTATAGACAGGGAAATAAATTCTATTCAAACAATATTATACACGACGGCGTTTAGGCGGGCGGCAACCATTATGAGGTACTGGAGTTACGTCTTTGATTGCAGTAACTTCAAGACCAGCTGCTTGTAATGCACGAATAGCTGCTTCACGACCAGATCCTGGGCCTTTAACAGTAACTTCTAAAGTTTTCATACCGTGTTCCATAGAAGTTTTAGCTGCAGTTTCTGCTGCCATTTGCGCTGCAAATGGTGTAGATTTACGGGAACCTCTGAAACCAAGTGCACCAGCACTTGACCAAGAAATAGCATTTCCGTGTGCATCAGTAATTGTAACAATTGTGTTATTGAAAGTAGAACGAATGTGAGCAATACCTGACTCTACATTCTTTTTCACGCGGCGTTTGCGTGTGTTCGTTTTGCGTGCCATATCGACAAAACCTCCTTACTTATTATTTTTTCTTGTTAGCTACAGTTTTACGTGGGCCTTTACGAGTACGTGCGTTGTTTTTAGTGTTTTGTCCACGAACAGGAAGTCCTCTTCTGTGGCGTAATCCACGGTAGCAACCGATTTCCATTAAACGTTTGATGTTTAAGGAAACTTCACGACGTAGGTCACCCTCTACTTTGTATCCATCGATAATATCACGGATTTTGTTCAATTCATCTTCAGTAAGATCGCGTACGCGAGTATCTTGAGAAACTCCAGCTTCTGCAAGTACTTTTTCAGCAGTTGGTCTACCAATACCGAAAATATAAGTTAAAGAAATAACAACTCGTTTTTCACGAGGAATATCTACACCTGCAATACGTGCCATTTATGTGCACCTCCTTCAAATATTACCCTTGTTTTTGCTTATGTTTTGGGTTTTCACAAATAACCATTACTTTACCGTTTCTACGGATAACTTTACATTTTTCGCAGATTGGTTTTACTGATGGTCTGACTTTCATTGTTTTCCCTCCTTATAAAATGCGGAGTGCAACCGAGATTATTTAAAACGATACGTAATTCTTCCGCGGGTCAAGTCATAAGGAGATAGCTCTACCGTCACTTTATCACCTGGCAGAATACGAATGAAATGCATTCTGATTTTGCCTGATACATGGGCAAGGACAGTATGGCCATTCTCTAATTCAACTTTAAACATAGCGTTTGGTAAAGTCTCAGTAACTGTACCCTCAACTTCAATAACATCATCTTTTGCCATTACAGTTCTTCTCCCTTCTTCTCTAAGCTTTTCATAAAATAAGTCAAAGCGAAACGGAGCTTTCCGTTCGTTACGCGACCTGTTTCCCCTAAACTGCTCTCCACTTCCTGAGACCAGTCCTCGTACAAATGTAGATGAAGTATGTTTTTACGCTTTGCAGAATCAAACTTTCGTTTATCTCCGTCAGCGATACAAACAAATTTTTCATCAACAATTTTTACAATTATGGCATATTGATCGGTATCCCTGCCTTGAGTGACCCGAACAAATTGTCCCAACCGGGGAGATCTATCCTTTTGGACCAATCAAGATCACCTACATTTAAACTAATGTTAAGATTTCATAGCCTTCTTCGGTAATCGCAATGGTATGCTCAAAGTGAGCACAATTCTTCCCATCAACTGTAACAACTGTCCAGTTGTCGGCTAATGTTTGAACATAGCGGCTTCCTGCATTCACCATTGGCTCAACACACAGCACCATTCCCGGCTTCAATCTTGGGCCTTTATTCGGCGGACCAAAGTGAGGCAATTGCGGTGCTTCATGTAAGTCTTGACCGATACCGTGTCCGACATACTCTCTTACTATAGAAAAGCCGTTTTCCTCGACATATGTTTGAATAGCATGTGAGATATTAGAGAGACGTTGGCCTGGCTTTATTTCCGAAATCCCCTTATAGAGGGATGTTTCTGTTACTTGAAGCAGTCTCCTGGTTTCATCATCAATGTCTCCAACTGGATAGGTCCATGCTGAATCGCCGTGATAGCCATTAAGTTGTGCACCAATATCAATGCTGATAATGTCGCCGTTTTTTAATGTCTTATCCCCAGGAATGCCATGTACAAGTTCGTTGTTAACGGATGTACAAACACTGCCACGAAAACCATTATACCCTTTAAAGGACGGAATTGCATTATGTTTGCGTATAAACTTTTCCGCAATAGCATCCAGTTCCTTTGTTGAAACACCGGGTTTAATGTATTTTTGCAGTTCCTGATGTGTTAGAGCAACAATACGCCCAGCTTCACGCATGATTTCAATCTCGCGTTGGGTTTTACAAATGATCATCGAGACAAGCTCCCGAGAAGCTCTTCTATATCCGCGAAGACTTTATCAATCGGTTGTTGTCCGTCAAGATTTCGTAAATATCCTTTTCCTTCATAGAAGGTAATCAGTGGCTGCGACTGTTGAATGTTTACTTCGAGACGGGTTTGCACCGTATCGATGTTATCATCAGCTCTTTGGTACAACTCTCCACCACAGCGGTCGCACACACCTTCTTTGGCAGGAGGATTAAATACTAGGTGGTAGGTAGCTCCGCAATCTTTACAGATGCGGCGGCCTGTCAATCGTTCTAACAAGCTATCTTTATTGACTTGTATATTAATGACATAGTCTAATTGACGATCCATTTCAGCTAAAAGCTGTTCAAGTGCTTCAGCCTGAGCAACAGTGCGTGGAAATCCATCTAGCAAAAAGCCTTTTTGACAATCATCCTTAGCTAAACGTTCACGTACGATACCGATTGTAACTGCATCCGGTACCAGTTCACCTTTATCCATATATGATTTAGCTTCTAAACCAAGTGGTGTTTCCTCTTTCATAGCTGCCCGAAACATATCTCCAGTAGAGATATGAGGGATGTTGTATTCTTCTACTATTCTTTCTGCCTGAGTACCTTTACCGGCTCCTGGCAGTCCCATTAATACAAGATTCACACTTTTTCCCCCTAAACAATAATAGGCTTGGGGAGCATAATAGTCCCCGAAACCTTTTATTTAATAAAACCTTTGTAATGTCTTTTTACAAGTTGCGATTCTAATTGCTTCATTGTATCCAAGGCTACCCCTACTATAATCAAGAGACTCGTTCCACCTATTTGGGCAGATGATGGAAGATTGCCTAGCTTGATAAATATTACAGGAAGCACTGCGATGAATGAAAGGAATAGAGCCCCAACAAAAGTCAATCGATATAATACTCTCGTGAAGTATTCCTGAGTGGCTTTGCCTGGACGTATTCCTGGTACATATCCACCTTGCTTTTTCAAGTTCTCGGATAATTGCTCCGGATTCACTTGAATAAAAGCATAGAAATAGGAGAATGCAATAATCAAAGCAACGTAAAGGATCATTCCAACGGGTTGTGTGTAATCAAATGTTTTAGTAATCCATGTTGTTACACTATTCTCACCGAAAAATGATGCAATTGTTGGCGGAGTAATAATAAAGGAAACTGCAAAGATAACCGGAATAACACCAGCAGAGTTTACTTTTAAAGGTAAATGTGTGTTGTGTCCACCGACTGGACCTTTACCTGAAACCTGTTTAGCGTATTGGATAGGTACTTTTCTGTTTGCCTGTTGAATAAATATTACACCAACAACTACAGCGATGATTGCAAGTACAATCAATACAGCGATTGCTATATTAAGGAATAATGCATCTCCAGCATCTTCGAACATGGATGCATATATCTGGTTGAGCGTAGAAGGAATTGCCGATACAATACCCGCAAAGATAAGGATCGAAATTCCATTTCCTACTCCCTTAGAAGTGATTTGTTCACCGAGCCACAAAAGAAATGCGGTACCGGCTGTTAATACAGTAGCTATTAACAGATATGTCGTAATTCCTGGATTATCAATCAAAGCTCCATTAGCCATGTTATTAAAACCATATGACATTCCAAGTGCTTGAATAAATCCAAGAACTATGGTTCCATAGCGGGTAAACTGAGCTAATTTACGCCTTCCAACTTCACCTTGCTTTGCCCATTCTGCAAATTTAGGAACAACATCCATTTGCAATAGCTGGATGATGATCGAAGCCGTAATATATGGCATGATCCCCATTGCAAGGATAGAGAAGTTACTTAAAGCTCCACCACCGAAGAAGTTCAAGACTCCAAATACACTTAACTCATCGTTCATTGCAAGAATGTCTGCATTCACACCGGGAACAGGTATAAAGCACCCGATGCGATAGATAACCAGCATTGCAAGAGTAAAGAGAATTTTATTCCTGATATCTTTCACTCGCATGAAATTACGCAATGTACGGAACATTAAATCACCTCAGTTTTACCGCCTGCGGCTTCAATCGCTTCTTTAGCAGCTGCAGAGAATTTGTGTGCTTTAACTGTCAATTTTTTCTCTACATTACCCTTTGCAAGAATTTTGATTCCTGCTTTTTCGCTTTTCACAACACCTGTTTCGATTAACAATTCAGGTGTTACTTCAGTACCATCTTCAAAGCGATTTAATTTTTCAAGGTTAACTGCTGCGTATTCTTTACGATGAATGTTTGTAAATCCGCGTTTAGGTAAACGTCTGAATAAAGGAGTTTGACCCCCTTCGAATCCTGGTCTTACTCCACCGCCGGAACGGGCGTTTTGACCTTTATGTCCTTTAGTGGCAGTTTTACCATGACCTGAACCAATACCGCGGCCTACGCGTTTGCGTTCTTTACGAGAACCTTCTGCAGGTTTTAATTCATGAAGTTTCATGCTGGCACCTCCTTATATAAACGTTAGTAAGCTTAGATTTCTTTAACAGTAACAAGGTGAGATACCTTGTTAATCATACCGCGAATAGCGTCATTGTCGTTATGCACTACAGTTTGGTGCATTTTTTTAAGACCAAGAGTATTTACTGTTACGCGTTGATCTTCAGGACGACCGATTAAGCTACGCGTGAGGGTAATTTCTAATTTGTTAGCCATTTGATTTCCCTCCTTATCCTAACAGTTCCTCTACAGATTTACCGCGCAATTTTGCAACTTCTTCCGCACTTTTCATTTGTTTAATGCCATCAATAGTAGCACGTACCATATTGATAGGTGTGTTAGAGCCTAGAGATTTGGAAAGGATGTCAGCGATACCTGCTAATTCAAGCACGGCACGAACTGGTCCACCAGCGATAACTCCAGTACCTTCAGAAGCTGGCTTCATTAAGATTTCACCAGATCCGAAACGTCCGATAACTTCATGAGGAATTGTAACTCCAACCATTGGTACAGTAACCAGGTTTTTCTTCGCATCCTCAACAGCTTTACGGATTGCATCTGGCACCTCTTGTGCTTTACCAGTACCGAATCCTACATGTCCATTTTTATCTCCGACAACCACTAGCGCTGTGAAACGGAAACGACGTCCGCCTTTAACAACTTTCGCTACGCGGTTGACTGTAACTACGCGTTCTTCAAGTTCTAATTTATTTGGATCAATGCGACGCATCTAATATGTCCCTCCTTTGTCTATTAGAATTGTAATCCGTTTTCACGTGCAGCATCTGCAAGTGCTTGTATACGTCCGTGATATAAGTATCCTCCACGGTCAAAAACAACTTCGGAAACACCTTTTTCTACAGCACGTTTAGCGATAACTTCGCCAACTTTTTTAGCTGCATCCACGTTACTAGTGGACTCAAGGCTAATTTCTTTATCAAGTGTTGATGCACTAGCTAAAGTAACACCATTAGCATCATCAATAAGCTGTGCATAAATGTGCTTATTGGATCGGAAAACATTTAAACGCGGACGAGACGGTGTACCCGCTAATTTAGCGCGGACACGTGCATGTCTTTTCTTACGAGTAGCGTTTTTGTTAGCCTTCGTGATCATTTACGACACTCCTTTCCTAAGCTTTAGGGCCTTTACTTACCAGTTTTACCTTCTTTACGACGAACTTGTTCGCCAGCATAACGGATACCTTTACCTTTGTAAGGTTCAGGAGGACGTACATCGCGGATGTTAGCAGCTAAAGCTCCAACGCGCTCCTTGTCAGTACCCTTGATTGTGATTTTTGTGTTAGCAGGAACTTCGATTTCAAGTCCTTCTTCTGGTTCGATCTCAACTGGGTGAGAGTATCCTACATTCAATACAAGTTTCTTACCTTGTTTTTGAGCACGATAACCAACCCCGATTAACTCAAGATTTCTTTCGAAGCCTTGGGAGACACCTTCAACCATGTTAGCGATGATAGCGCGTGTAGTACCGTGCAATGAACGATGAAGTTTTTCATCAGTTGGACGGGATACATTTACGATATTATCTTCAACTTTGATTTCGATATCAGAGTGAAAAGTACGAGTCAATTCACCTTTTGGTCCTTTAACAGTTACTGTATTTCCGTTCAAAGTAACTGTAACTCCAGCTGGAATTTCTACAGGTTTTTTACCTACGCGGGACATTTCGTGCACCTCCATTCATCAGTGAAATGTTTATTACCATACGTACGCGATTACTTCTCCGCCAATTTTCTTAGCGCGTGCTTCTTTATCAGAAATAACACCTTGAGAAGTAGATACGATTGCGATTCCAAGTCCGTTTAATACGCGAGGAACATCTCCTGCTTTTGCGTATACACGAAGACCTGGTTTACTGATACGTTTGATACCAGTAATTACGCGCTCGTTGTTAGCACCATATTTTAAGAAGATACGCAAGATACCTTGTTTATTATCTTCAATAAATTCAACGTCACGGATGAAACCTTCACGTTTTAAGATATCAGCTACATCCTTTTTCATTTTGGAAGCTGGAACTTCCAATTTATCGTGACGAACCATGTTCGCATTACGAATGCGAGTTAGCAAATCTGCAATTGGATCTGTCATTACCACAATGATAACCTCCTTCCCGTTTTCGGGTTTTACCAGCTAGCTTTTTTAATGCCTGGAATTTGTCCTTTATATGCTAGTTCACGGAAACAAATACGGCAAAGTTTAAATTTGCGGTATACAGAATGCGGACGGCCGCAGCGTTCGCAACGTGTGTACTCTTGTACTTTAAACTTTGGTGTACGTTGTTGTTTCACGATCATTGATTTCTTAGCCACTTTTTCGCCTCCCTTATTTAGCGATTACTTTTGGAATGGCATTCCGAATTGAGTTAGAAGCTCACGAGCTTCTTCGTCAGTATTAGCTGTCGTTACGATAACAATGTCCATGCCGCGGACTTTGTTTACTTTATCGTAGTCGATTTCAGGGAAAATCAACTGTTCCTTAACACCTAATGTGTAGTTACCACGACCGTCGAATGCTTTTTTGGAGATTCCACGGAAGTCACGTACACGTGGTAGGGAAACTGCAATCAATTTATCAAGGAACTCATACATACGCTCTCCGCGTAAAGTTACTTTACAACCGATTGCCATGCCTTCACGAAGACGGAAACCTGCGATAGATTTCTTAGCTTTTGTTACAACTGGTTTTTGACCAGTGATAGTTGCTAATTCTTCTACAGCAGTGTCCAATGCTTTCGCGTTTGAAACGGCATCGCCGACACCCATGTTCACAACGATTTTTTCAAGTTTAGGAACTTGCATTACTGAATTGTATTCAAACTTGCTCATTAGAGCAGGAGTAATTTCTTTTTGATATTTTTCCTTAAGGCGGTTCACTTGTTGTACCTCCCTTCGTTTCTGACTTATTTATCTAAAGATTCACCTGATTTTTTTGCTACACGTACTTTTTTGCCGTCGACTGTTTGATAGCCTACGCGAGTAGGGTTACCAGTCTTAGGATCAATAATCATAACGTTAGAAACATGGATCGCTGCTTCTTGTTCGAAAATACCACCTTGTGGGTTCGCTTGAGAAGGTTTAGCGTGTTTCTTTACAATATTTACACCTTCAACAAGAACACGATCTTTCTTAGGGAATGCTTCAAGAACTACGCCTTGTTTCCCTTTATCCTTGCCGGAGATGACAACTACTTTATCACCTTTTTTTACATGCACGAGATTCGCACCTCCTTGAAAAGTCTATATCACTGTTTATTAAAGAACTTCAGGAGCTAGTGAAACGATTTTCATGAAGTTGCTGTCGCGAAGTTCACGAGCAACAGGTCCAAAAATACGTGTTCCACGAGGGCTCTTGTCATCACGAATAATCACGCATGCATTTTCGTCGAATCGAATGTATGAACCATCTGTACGACGAACGCCGCGTTTAGTACGAACAACAACTGCCTTCACAACGTCACCTTTTTTAACAACGCCTCCTGGTGTTGCTTGTTTGACCGTACATACGATTACATCACCAATATTAGCTGTTTTTCTACCGGAACCGCCAAGAACTTTGATTGTAAGTACTTCACGAGCACCAGAGTTGTCAGCTACTTTCAAACGAGATTCCTGTTGAATCATCTGCGTAACCTCCCTTCGGAATTACTAAATCCGAAACATTTATATTAAATGATAACCGCTTTTTCTACAACTTCTACTAAACGGAAGCGTTTTGTTGCGGATAATGGGCGAGTTTCCATAATCTTAACGATATCGCCAACTTTTGCTTCATTCTTTTCATCATGAGCTTTATATTTTTTGGAGTATTTCACGCGTTTGCCATACAAAGGGTGTGTTTTCTTTGTTTCAACGACAACAGAGATTGTTTTATCCATTTTGTCAGAAACAACACGGCCAGTGTATACTTTGCGCTGGTTGCGTTCACTCATTGTGTGAACCTCCTCTCATTATCAATTGTTTACGTTGAGCTCTCTTTCACGCACAACTGTTTTCATACGTGCAATCGCTTTGCGAAC
>NZ_JBZCPP010000030.1:0-32534 GCF_058267515.1 Pradoshia sp. Z6_59 | reverse complement strand
AAACTTTATTTTACCGAAAACCGAGTCTCAATCGGAAAACTTTATTATGTCTAGGAAAACTTTATTTTATGGTTACACCTTCAACATAATCTCCACAACGCACTCAATATGAGAGGTTTGTGGGAACATGTCCACTGGTTGGATATATTTCGGTCTGTATTTTTTGCTTAGGTAGTCCAGATCCTTGGCCAGTGTGGATGGGTTACAGGATACATAGACGATTTTTCTTGGGCGTGTGCGCAGGATCGCATCCATTAATTTATGATCCAAGCCGCTTCTTGGCGGATCGACGACAACAACATCTGGCTTCCAGCCTTCGCGCAGCCATTTAGGCATGAGAACTTCTGCTTTCCCTACTTCGAAGCTGACATTATCCATATGATGCTTTTTAGCATTCTGAATGGCATCTTCAATTGATTCCGGAATGACATCCATGCCCCTAACTTCCTTACAAAAATCCGCAAGCCACAGTCCAATCGTTCCCACTCCGCAATAAGCATCTACTACACGTTCATGACCATGAAGGCGAGCTGCTTTTTTCACTTCATCATAGAGTTTAACGGTTTGTACCGGGTTCAACTGGAAGAAGGTACGTGCAGATAGCTCATAGGATAAATCTCCAAGCTCTTCTTCAATCGCTTCCTCTCCCCACAGATGAATCGTCTTTTCACCGAATACAAGCGGAGTCTGTTCTTTATTCACGTTTTGAACAATGGAAACGACTTCTGGTAGTCGCTTGTTGATTTCTTCTATGATTTGGCGCTTCTTAGGAAGCTTTTCAGAAATGGTGATAATCACCACTTGGACTTGATCTGAAGAGAAGCCAACTCGGGTTACGACCGTTTTAACAATTCCGCTTTTCTTTTTCTCATCATAGGATGGTAATCCAAATTCCTGCAAAATATCCAAGACTGTACGAGTAACCTTGTTCGTTGCTTCATGCTGAACGATACAATTTGGAATATCAATCAAGTTATGAGTATTTGCCGCATAAAGGCCGGCAATCAACTCTCCAGTCTCATTGGTGCCAACCTGGAATTGGTTTTTATTGCGGTAATTCCATGGATTCTCCATCCCAATTGTTGGACGGATATCTACATTGCTGGCATCGTATTGGCTATGGCGCTCCAATGATTGAATAACGATATCACGCTTTTCCTTCAATTGTTGGCTGTATTCCAAATGCTGCAATTGGCATCCACCACACACGTCATAAACCGGACATGGCGCTTCGACTCGATGCGGCGATGCCTTTTTAATCTTTTTGACAAGACCTTCCGAGTACTTCGGATGGACCTTCGTAATCTTTACTTCTACAATTTCATCCGGCAGAGCACCCGGTACAAAAACAACCTGACGTTTATAGTAGCCGACTCCCTCGCCATTTATGCCAAGGCGTTTAATAGTTAGTAGTATCTCTTGTCCTTCACGGACTAATGTTGCCTGTTGGTTCATCAATATTCCTCCGTTTTTCAATACTTCTCCATAAGTAAAGTGAGGCGTAGCTTAAATAAGGATGCCACTCCTTACTGAATTGCTCCATCTCTTCCATTGTTGGCTTTCGTTCCAGGTTATATAGCAGCTTTATGGCATTTTGAATGCCAATGTCTGCTTTTGGAAATAAATTCGGGCGGCCAAGACCAAATAACAGGAAGTTTTCAGCCGTCCATCTTCCTACACCGCGAATTCTTGTTAGTTCTTCTATAATCTCTTCATCTGTCCTTGTGCGCAACTCTTCCAACTTGAGTTCACCGCTTGCAATCTTTTCTGAAAGGCCGATGACATATTCTGCTTTTCTGCCGCTGAATTTCATTCCTTTTAACTCATCTACTGTGAGAGCTGCGGTTGTCTCTGGAGAGGGATAAAACCATACTCCGTCCTTCTGAAACCCATAGGATGTGACAAAATCCTTCGTTAGTTTTTGAGCAAATGCCATATTCAGCTGTTGATGGATAATACTTTTCACGAGACAGCCATATAGGTCGAATTCTAAAATAAGCGGAGTACCGCGATGGCGAGTGAAAATATCATTGAGCTTCGTCTCGCCAAAGTGAGCATGTATATCAGAAAGTGGCAGATGCCACTGAAAAATCTCCATTAAACGATCTGTTGCCAATACTTGTTCCTCTTTGCCGTTGATCGTAAAGGCCGGCTTATCTACTGTACCGACTGCTTGAACGGTATAAACATTGGGCTTACCATGAATCAGCAAAGGGACCTGAATCAATCGATTACGGTAATCTATTTCATACAAAGGATCAAGACCAATCCTCTCCAATACCAGGTCAAAATCATAGGGAGCTTCTACATGAATGGTTTCTTTCCACATCATTATCACTCCTTCTTGGACTAGTCCCGTTATTATAACAGGTTTTGCTGCTATATGGGTACATAGGAAAACGGCCCATCAAATCGGAGCCGTATCCATGTTCTTCTTTGTTATTACCGCCTTAATCGCACTGTAGCTGATTTCATTAGGAAGGTGCTCTTTTATTGGCTTTAAAAATTCATTACCCACTTCCTCAATTGCCTGTAGAATCTGGATCTCCTCCTCAGGTGAGAAGAAATAGTCCCAATCCAGCGGTAATCCATCTTCTGCACATCGGAATAGATGTCTTTCTACTGTTTGGGAGGATAAATCTCTTTCTTTCGCAATCTCCTTCAGCGTATGCCCCTGTTTATATAGTTCATACGTACCCATATGTGAGTTGGCAGTACCCGCCTTGGATTTTTTCACCGCAGGCATTTTTCCCTCTTGTTCTACAATTGGTACTTCATAATCATTTTCCTTTAAAAACGCTGTGATCACTTCCACAAATCGCTCACCATATTTATCTGTCTTTTGAGCACCGACTCCCTTCACCTCAAGGAAGTCATCTGTGGTTTGCGGTTGTTTAACACACATATCCCTCAAAGCTTGGTCGGAGAATATCAAATATGGAGGCACTTTTTCCTCTCCTGCAATTTGTTTTCGCAAATTACGCAGCACTTCAAATAAAGGATCATCTGTTGAAATAGCGGTGATCCGCACAGCTTCTTTTCTCATTACCGTACGTTTCCCGAGCAACACTTCTTTGCCGGCAGCTGTGACATATAAAAGCGGATATTGCCCACCCGTAATCCCAATTAATTGCTCAGATGTTAGAAAATCAACCAGTTCAGCGACCTCTTTAGTTGATTGATTTTTCATTAACCCATACGTTGATAAGGATTGAAAGTTTTGTTCAAGCAATTTCTTATTGGATGAGCCAGTTAACACTTGGGCAATCATTGTTTTTCCAAAACGTTCGCCAGTTCGGATTATACAGGATAAGACCATTTGGGCATCTTTTGTCACATCCTTCGCACTTCGTTCATCCAGACAGTTAGAGCACCGCCCGCAGTCATCTGCCTCCTGCTCACCAAAGTAATGCAGAATATAGGCCTGCAGACAGCCTTGTGTATGGCAATAGTCACGCATTTGATACAGCTTTTGCAACTCTTGATTTTTATGGTTTTCATCACCAAATGATTGATCAATCAAAAAGCGCTGGACCTGAACGTCCTGTTCAGATTGAAGCAATATGCATTCGCTCGGCAAGCCATCACGTCCGGCACGGCCTGCCTCCTGATAGTAACTTTCCATATTTTTAGGCATTTGAGCATGAATCACATATCGTACATTTGATTTATCTATCCCCATCCCAAACGCATTCGTTGCAACCATGACAGTAATTTCATCACTTAGAAATCTGTTTTGCTCTGCTTCACGTTCTATACTTGATAAACCCGCATGATATCTCCCAACTGTTATACCTTTTTGTTGGAGACGTTCATATAAATGGTCCACTGTTTTTCGGGTGGCACAATAAATAATCCCCGATTCCTGATTATTTTTCCCTACATATGCATCAATATATTTTTGCTTATTTTGTCCTTTCACGACCTGGAAGCTTAAATTCTCACGTTCAAATCCAGTTATAACGGTATGTGAATCCTCAATATTCAAGGACTGGCGAATATCTGCCTGCACCCTCGGTGTAGCTGTCGCTGTCAGGGCAAGGACAACCGGATTGGAATTCAATTGTTCGGCTAATGATTGGATACGTAAATAACTCGGGCGGAAATCATGACCCCATTGTGATATACAGTGAGCTTCATCTACAGCAATTAATCCAACCGGCAATTGACGGATATCCTCAATAAAGCCATGAGATTCCAGTCTTTCAGGCGCCAGATATAAAAGCTTATAAGCCCCTTGCTGGATATCATACAGACGGTCATTTACTTCACTCGCGGTTAGGGAACTATTAATAAAGGTGGCTGGTATTCCGGCCTGGTCCAGTGAATCTACCTGGTCCTTCATGAGAGAGATTAATGGAGATATAACGAGGGTAACGCCCGGTATTATCATCGCCGGGATTTGATAACAAATTGATTTACCTCCGCCTGTCGGCATAATTCCAAGTGTATCGATTCCTTGTAGCACCTGCTCAATAATTTTGGCTTGTCCATTGCGAAAAGAATCATAACCAAAATACTTCTTTAAAAGAGAGCTTGCTTTCTTAAGCATAAATTCCCTCCTCCATTCATTGATCATTCTACCATCCATTATAGCTTATAGAGATTGATCTATACTAGTGAGACAAGATAGCTGTATCCCTTAAGAATTACTAAATTTATCCTTTTTATATGATAAACTGATAGTAATCTATAACTGGAGGTTTTCCGATGCTGGCTGATTCTTTGAAATCATATCATATAATAGATGAAACTCGTGAAATGGAAGATTTAAATAAACCGATCTTGATCAGTACTTTTACTCTTATGGCAGGATTTCTTATCCCTTATTGGTTCATTTGGGGAATCGGTGAGTTTGAACTATCGTTTTTAATTGAACTGGCTGTTGGATATATACTCCTAATTTTCATGCATGAATTACTGCATCTAGTTGGTTACATATTTTCCGGAAGAGCCAAACTAAATGAGGTTAAACTGGGTGTTTTATGGAAATATCTAACGCCTTATGCCCATTGCAAAATACCAATCAGGATCAAAGCTTATAGGATCAGTGTTTTATTACCGATTGTCCTCGGAATCGTGCCATTAATTTATGCATTTTTAAACGGAAATGATTATTGGTTTTTTATTGGCTTGTTTATGACCATCGGATCATTAGGGGACCTAATCATTCTTTGGATATTGCGCAAGTATTCAGCAGATGTCTTTGTCCAGGACCACTCCAGTAAAATTGGCTGTATCGTTTACACTCCTCAATCTTAACTATTTTTCGATTAAGTTGGTCATTGTTATTTACATCATCTACTTCTTTCCAACAATCATGTACTTCTTCAATATCAATACTAAAAACCGCTTATTATACGTAAGCGGTTTTTTATTTAAGTATATTACATCTTTATGTCTATTTTCTGTTTTTGTGGTGCCTTCTGTGGTTTTTCACAGTTCATATCATCCAAGCTTTTAAAAGTATACCCTCTCTTTTTTAAATCTGTAATCACCTGGCCAAGGGCTTCTGCATTGTCCTTAGACACAGAATGCAGGAGCAAAATGGCACCGGGATGAATTTGAGCCATAATTTGATCATAGGAATGCTTCCAGCCCTGCTGACGATTCACATCCCAATCAAGAAAGGCAACCGACCATAAAATATGTTTATAGCCCAGATCATTTGCCACCTGTAAAGTTCGTTCACTAAATACTCCTCGTGGCGGTCTGATATAGGACATATCCTTTTGCCCTGTTAATTCCTCTGTCTTCTTCTTCACCCGTTCCAGTTCATCAGCTATTTTATCATCCGATACCTGTGTGAAATTGGGATGGCTCCATGAATGATTGCCAACTATATGCCCTTCCTTCACCATTCTTTTTACTAACGATTCAGCTGTATTTAAATAATGACCTGTAACAAAAAAGGTAGCCGGAACTTTATGTTCTTTCAGTACATCCAATACCTTCTCCGTATATCCATTTTCATAGCCATTATCAAACGTTAAGTAAATCTCTTTCTTTGTCGTGTTAACTTTATAAACAGCACCATATTTTTCAACGATTGCATTATATTTAGGCCCTGCATCAGCAGGTTGTTCATTCTTTCCTTTATTAAAGCCCCAACCATACTGTACGTTGGAAATCGCCTCAGCAACGCCCAGGAATGTCCCCGAAAGCATGATGGCAGATAATCCGGTAATAAGCCATTTTTTCACTGTTTTCCCTCCTGAATATACTTTTGATAAAGATAGTTTTAATCAGAGTAAGTGAATTTATGCAGCACAGTGAATGTTTGCTTTACTGACATAATATAAAAAAGGCAAATCCGCTTCATCATATCGGATTTGCCTTATACATTTATTATTTATGCTTCTTTACCAGGTTCTGTTTCAGGTCGATTTTGAAAGCTTTGAAACTTTTCCTCAATTGAATCCACGATTTCAATTAGGCGGTCAATATCTTCAATATCCGCTGTTTCAGGTTCAATTCGGTCTAAAACCTCCATAAATAACTCAAGTCGGTCTTTTAAGTATTTTACTTGTTCATCTTTATTATAAATCGGTGTTGTCAAACTAACCGGCTCCTTTCATCATAAATATTATCCTAAACGATAGTAGCCTATTTCGCAACTGACCATTTTCTATTTTACCCAAAAGCAAGAAGCTCCAACCCAAACCGGCTGAAGCTGTCAGACTTAAATGGTAATTAGTATGGTCGGTTGACCGCTCTGAACTGGAATGAAACATGATCTTGGATAGGAATCCAGGCTCCAATTCCTTGTGAGGTTACATTCCTTACCACAATCTCACGTTTACTTCCTTTCAATACTAAATAGACCTCACCATATGTGACTTTACCCTTCTCGTTTATTGCCGGCGCATACCCATAAAGGTAGCCAAGTCTCATTGGAGGAATATTGTATACTCTATCTTTTTTTGTACCGCTACCGATGATGGTCTCAAATGCCAGTGGCAGTTTAGATTTTTCTGATGCTCTCGCCAGCATCATTTTTTGAATATCCTGACTGGAAGGTACTTTTGCTGTCAATCCTCCACGCACCACTTTTTGTGTCTCTTGGACATAATGAATTTGGAAATTTGTATCCCCGCCACGATTATCATAAAAATTCGTATTGATTTTTTGATACTCCCAGTTTGGAGAGGTTTCCATCGATTCATAATTTAAAGCCCACTTACCTAAGTAAACAGTGGCTCTATACCAGAAGGCAACCGGATTGGTACCGATATTCGTTTCATTAAGCATATGAACTAATTCAGGATTTTCTATTTTAACATTGCTGGACTCAAGCAATTGTTTGGATAACTCACTTGGCTCAAGCATTGGCGAATCTTGACTTGAATTGGGATACGTATTTTCTTTATTGATCGATAAAACGGACTCCGGAATTTTATACTTAGCTTCCTCAACCTTAGGGTTAGCTCCTTCTTTCGGGGCAGCCCAGTTATGTCGAGTTGGAATAATAACGAGCATGGCTATGACGATCATGATAAAAGCACTTTTTCTCATGCTTGAAGCTCCTTTCTTACATACAAAAAAAAATGATTTGCCTTTATTTTCCCTCTTAAGCAAAAAAACTATTCAAGATACCCGGATTGTTTTATAACATCCATCCTCTAAAATTAACAGATGGTTGATCAGTAAAACTAGTCGAATTTTTACATTTCAAACCAATCCTTTTTTGTAACATTTTTGTAAAAGTCGGAATATTTACAAAACTATTTAAGGGTGCTATAATGAAACCAACATATCGTAAAGGAGGCGAAATCAACAGCCGGAATAACTGCAGGGAGGAATGCTTATCGAAACCATCCTCACACGGAAAACTTAATGTAGATTTCGTCACAAATCAGGACAATAAAGATAAAGGATGTGACCTATAGGGCTAACTAACATGACTGTTTTAAACAGAAATATCTACCTTTGAAAAGATAAATTTATTTTTGGAAGGATTAGAATTTAGTTAGACATGACTTATGATGAAGCAAATTGGAAAAACATAAAAAAGACTCTGAATCCATAGTAGATCAGAGTCTTTTTTTATTTTATTTATTATAATAAAAAGAAACCTATCCCCATCACTAAATAAGCAGCAAGTAAGGTGAGTCCTTCAAACCAGTTTGTTTCCCCATCATTCGTGATTACAATCATTAAAAAGACAGAGAGCACCATCGCCACAAGTTCAGGCAACGTAAAGACAAGTGGCATTTGCGTTTCAAATAATAAAGAAACCAGAACAAGTACTGGTGCTACAAACATGGCCACCTGTAAAGTAGAACCAACAGCAATCTCAACTGCAATGTCCATTTTATTTTTGTAAGCGAAAATAATGGCAGATGCATGCTCAGCTGCATTTCCGACAATTGCTACAATGATTACCCCGATAAATAATTCAGACCAGCCCAATTGATTCCCTACGTCTTCGAATGTATGTACCAAATTCTCAGATACATAGGCTACTGCCACCGTTGCCAAAGCTAGGACCATAATCGACCATTTTTTGCTCCACTCTGCTTCTTCAGTTTCTTCCTCTGCAAAAGACAAGTCTTCCTTACGTTGATAGACACCGCGATGGGTGACCAGTTTAAAGAATAAAGCAGCCAAATATAAACAGATCAGGATAATGGATATGCCTGTACTCATGACCATTTGGTTACTTTCTTCCATCTCTCCGGCAAATACTTCTGGAATGATAAAGGCAACTAATACACCGAATGTTAGTAGCCCTGCATTGTGCCTGGCATCAAATACATTAAATTTTTGCCTTTTGTACTTAATACCCCCCAAGAAAAATGAAGCCCCAGCAACTAATAATAAGTTACCGATGACACTTCCTGTTAAAGAAGCCAATACAATTCCCACCAGTCCCGCTTTAAGAGAAAAAATGGAGATAATCAGCTCAACAGCATTTCCAAATGTCGCATTTAGCAATCCTCCAATCCTCGGTCCAGATATGATTGCTAAGCTTTCTGTCGCCCTCCCCATAAAACTTGCAAGGGCAATAATCGTTAAACAATAAACAGCAAACATGAGCAGACTTGGCCAATGCAAAATGGAGCCGGTTATGGATACCGGCAGGCCAATCATTAACATGACAGAAAATATTTTTTGTCCCATCCCTTAAATTCCTTCTTTCTAATCAAAATATATTCATTTATTTCCTAAATACCTTTAGATTACTCTCTCAAAATCTCCTTGCTAAAGTGTGTAAACAGCTCTAATATTGATGCAGATAGATATAGGGGAGATAATTATGAACTATCAAAAAATAAGATTTTCTGCACTTATTATTCTAGTTGCCGTGTCAGGTTTCTCACAGGGAATGCTATTACCCTTAATTGCCATTATTTTCGAACAGGATGGAGTAAGCTCCGGTCTAAACGGATTAAATGCTACAGGACTATATCTGGGAATATTATTAATCTCACCTTTCATGGAAATTCCTTTACGAAAATTTGGTTATAAACCCCTGATTTTTTTCGGCGGACTGTCGGTGATTATTGCGTTTCTGTTATTTCCGATTCTAGATTCTTTCTGGTTTTGGTTCATTCTCCGTATGATTATCGGAATTGGAGACCACACCTTACATTTCACTACCCAGACTTGGATCACTGCCTTTACTCCAGCAAACAAGAGAGGCAGAAATATATCCATTTATGGCTTATCCTTCGGTATAGGTTTCGCAGTAGGGCCATTACTGACTAATTTAATTGAAGTTAATCGGGCATTACCCTTTATCGTTGCATCAGCAATCAGTCTTGTTGCTTGGTTGACCGTCTTTTTATTAAAAAATGAATTTCCAGATGAGGATCTGGAAACAACCAATGTTTTCGGTACCTTACATCGTTTCAAAAAGGTTGCCAAGTATGCATGGGTTGCGTTCTTGCCTCCTTTTGGTTATGGATTTTTGGAAGCATCCCTAAACGGGAATTTCCCTATCTATGCATTACGAATTAATATGGATGTTCAACAAGTCTCCATCATCTTGCCTGCTTTTGCAGCCGGCAGTATTATTACACAGATACCACTAGGAATTTTAAGTGACTCCTTAGGGAGGAAACGCGTTCTTCAATATGTTCTTTTTAGCGGTTTTGCCATCTTTTTAACAGCTGCCTTAATAGAACAAACCGTTACGGGATTATTTATCTGTTTCTTTATTGCAGGAATGCTGGTCGGCTCCACCTTCTCTTTAGGAATCAGTTATATGACCGATTTATTGCCTACACAATTGCTTCCTGCCGGCAATATTATTTGCGGAATAGTCTTTAGTCTTGGAAGCATCTCTGGTCCATTTTTTGGCGGATTGGCCATTCAATATCTGCCTAATGGAAATTTCCTTCTGGTAATCAGTATTATCCTGTTACTGATTTTCATCGCTCTCAGCAGATTTAAAAGAAACCCTATTAATGACCAAATTCAAACCTCTGTGTAAGCAGAGGTTTTTTCATTTACGCTTTGATTTTGTTACTCCATACCATCATCGACTCTATATTTTATCCATTGCCCGTACCTTCAAGCACTCTTCATTTAATATTCCTCCTATTCACAAATAAGCATGGTAGAAAATTGCTATTTTTTCTTTTCCAAATAAATTCACTTAACTTCTTTAGTGACTCATGTTATACTAATATGTAGATAATAATTATTATAAATAAGAAGTAAAAATGTTGCTGTCACAGTATTTGTGGCAGCATCCGTTATTTTATATGCCTAATGATTTTGAACATCATTCTCAATTAGAAAAGACAACTAACGATATCTATTCTCAATTACAAGGAGGTTATTCACATGGAAACAGCACTAAATAAATCAAACTTAAAAAATTCACCTAGCCAATATAATAGATGGAAAGAATTCGGCTCTAAACTTTCGTCCAATTGGGAGCTCCTGGCTGCCGGTTTAAGTGGAATTATGATTTTATGCGGCTGGCTTTTATCAACAAAGGATTTGAATGCTGCATCCGCCATCGTCTATATACTGGCATATGTAATCGGGGGTTATGCCAAGGCTAAAGAAGGCATCACCCAAACGATTGAAGAGAGAAAATTGAACGTAGAGCTTTTGATGATCCTGGCAGCGATTGGGTCAGCCATCATTGGATATTGGACTGAGGGAGCAATCCTGATTTTTATTTTCTCTTTGAGCGGTGCACTTGAAACGTATACGATGAATAAAAGTCACAAGGAAATTTCCTCCTTAATGGATTTGCAGCCTGAACAGGCTTTGAGAATAGTCGATAACACTGAAGAAATAGTACCGGTATCTTCCTTGCAAGTAGGAGATTTGATTTTGATTAAGCCTGGGGAACGCATCCCCTCAGATGGAGAAATCTTATTTGGAGAGACTGCTGTTGATGAAGCTGCAATTACCGGAGAATCGATTCCCGTCAGTAAATATATTCAGGACGAAGTATTTGCGGGGACGGTTAATGGACATGGAACCATAAAAGTTAAGGTTACAAAACCAAACAGTGAAACTTTATTCCAAAAAATTATCACACTCGTTCAAAACGCGCAAAGTGAAAAATCTCCTTCTCAATTATTTATCGAAAGATTTGAGGATACGTATGTAAAAGTTGTTCTTGTTGTCGTTGGAATTATGTTGTTTCTCCCACATTTTGTTCTGGATTGGTCCTGGACAGAGACCTTCTACCGGGCAATGGTTTTGTTAGTGGTAGCTTCTCCATGTGCATTAGTTGCTTCTATCATGCCGGCTACTTTATCCGCGATTTCAAATGGTGCTAAAAGTGGGATTTTATTCAAAGGCGGTATCCATCTAGAAAACTTAGGCAATGTAAAGGCCATTGCTTTCGATAAAACAGGGACACTAACCCAGGGGAAACCCGTTGTGACGGATATTTTAATCCGCGATGACATCGATCAAAAAGAATTTTTATTAAGTGTAGCTTCCATTGAACAGAATTCGAATCATCCACTAGGACAATCCATTGTTAAGTATGTTGAACAGCTTTATTCACAGACCATGCCGCGCATAGATTCTGAAGAAATATCCGGATTTGGTGTTCAAGGACACGCAAATGGACACTACTGGAAGATTGGGAAGAAGGATTTTGTAGGCGATGAAGCCGCCATGTCATTTAAGAATGGAGCGGCACTTGAATTAATGTCTGAAGGGAAAACATTATCCTATGTAAAAGATGAGAAAGGGATCGCAGGAATAATTGCATTAAAAGATATCATTCGTAAAGAGACTGCCGATGCTCTCGAAGCATTGAAGGAACTGGATGTATACACATGCATGCTGACTGGAGATAACGAGCACACTGCTAAGGTAATCGCCAAAGAAAGCCATTTATCAGGGTTTGTTGCTGGATGTTTACCTGAACACAAGGTAGAAGAAGTTAAAAAACTTAGAGAGAAATATACTACCGTTGCCATGGTAGGGGATGGCATTAATGATGCGCCTGCGTTAGCTACTGCTTCTGTCGGAATTGCCATGGGTGAAGGATCTGATGTGGCTCTTGATACAGCTGATATTGTTCTCATGAAAAACGACTTGCCAAAAATAGCAGAAGCCATTCAATTATCCAAACGAATGAACCGAATCATTCGCCAAAATGTTATCTTTTCAATTTCTGTTATTATGATTTTAGTTGTATCAAACTTTTTTCAGGCTCTCGACCTACCATTCGGTGTAATCGGTCATGAAGGCAGTACCATATTAGTCATCCTAAACAGTCTACGTTTATTAAAATCTAAATAGAATACAAATAGAGGCTATCCTGTAAGTCTGTTAATGACTTTCCGGACGGCCTCTATTTTCTTTATTCATGGGTAGATTATCTGAAACAAATCAACTCTTCCTAAAACTGCGGTTGCTGGTCATGTAATAATTAATTACCGTTCGTCCGCACATTAGGTCTGAACCATTGTAATTTGAATCCACGCTCTACTTATTTAACCGTCCAGTGCCTCTTATTTCTGGACAATACTGCATTAATTTCTCCGCCTACAATAATGACAAGACCTGATATATATAACCAAAGCATTAAAACAATCAAGCCTCCGAGACTGCCATATGTGGAAGAATAGTTACCAAATGTACTCACGTAAACTGAAAATGCCCATGATGATAGCGCCCATCCGACACTTGCGAAGATCGCTCCTGGTAAAACGTTTCTACATTTCATTTTAAGGTTGGGCCCAATCCAATACAGAATTAAAAATACAAAGGTAATGACAGCAATAGAAATCACCCAGCGCAGTAAATCATAAACAAAGGAAGGCTCGTATCCTAGGAAATCAAATACAATATTGAGAATATATTTCCCAAACACTGGCAATAGCAAAGAAACCACTACAACCAGGATTAATCCAATGGTTAAAATCAAAGCTAATCCTCTTGTTTTAATAAATGATCTGGTTTCCTCAACATCATATGCATGATTAAGAGCCCTTATAATGGCATTGGTCCCGTTGGATGCTGACCACATCGTTGCCAAGATACCAAAAGATAACAAGCCGCCGTTTTGGTTAGCCATGACATCCTTTAAACTCGATTCTAATAAATTTGCCGATTCTGCAGGAGCATACGTATGCAAAAGCTCCATCAAATCCGCTTGGGAAACCTGCAAAAAAGGCAATAACGTGATAACAAATATTAAGAGCGGAAAAATTGAAAGTAAGAAGTAATAGGCTAATTGCGCTGCCAAGCCTGTTACTTCATCACCTTGAATTTTATCGTATAAATGTTTAAATACGCTTTTATTTACATACTTCTTCCTATCTTCCATTCCAGTACCACCTCTATTCAGCTTGTTTGACTTTATTTGCGCGTAGAAGTGGTACTTATATCATCAGATACGGAGGAAGTATTACTGTTCTCTGTCGTAGAAGCCGAACCATCAGAAGATTTTTTGTCTACCAGTACTTCTTTTGTTTCCTTAATAACCCCTGCTACTTGCGGTGGCATTTCTTTCATTTCATCTACCTTTTCAGATATAAAAGATACATCCTGACCAATTTGATCTATGTTTGTACGAATTTTACCAGACATCTCCTTCACATTTTCCACTATAGAATTCGGATCTTTAGCCATCGATTTAACATTCGTTATCATTTTTTGACCGCCTGTCATTACTGTTTTGCGAGTGTTCTTATCCAATAGGCTGATTGCAAAACCTGCTGCTGCTCCACCTAAAATTCCTAACCATAGCTTATTGCTCTTTTGACTGCTTCTACTCATTATTTATCCCTCCCGAATTAATTTTACTTGCTTATTCTTATATTTATTGATTTACCTATAATAGCGGAATTCTAAACATAAAATGTCAATTAAGTATTTTATATCTTGACGCAAAATTGTTTCAAGAATATTCTTAATATTAACAACATACAGATAGGGTGAATTTACTTGGTTGACTTTTTGAATAAGTTTTCAAAAGATTTGACTGTACTTTTAGAAACAATAAGTAATTTTCTTTGGGGGCCACCCCTCTTAATTTTAATTGTTGGTACAGGTATTTATTTAACATTTCGAATTGGATTTTTACAAATTAAATTATTGCCTTATTCATTAAAATTGGCCTTCACTAAAAGCCAGGATAAAAAATCGGACGGAGATATTTCCCATTTCCAGGCTTTAATGACTGCTCTTGCAGCAACAGTCGGAACTGGGAATATTGTTGGAGTGGCTACAGCAGTCGTCAGCGGTGGACCAGGAGCCGTCTTCTGGATGTGGGTTGCTGCCTTTTTTGGTATGGCGACGAAATACGGAGAAGCAGTACTTGCGGTTAAATACAGAATCGTAAATGCTAATGGTGAAATGTCAGGTGGACCTATGTATTATTTAGAAAAAGGGCTGAGAATGAAATGGCTTGGCGTCGCCTTTGCGATTTTCGGTGCGATTGCAGCTTTTGGAATCGGTAATATGGTCCAAGCTAATTCAGTAGCCAACACGATTCATGATACTTTCTCCATCCCAACCTGGGTAACCGGGATTGTCCTAACTATTTTTGCCGCTCTTGTGTTAGTCGGAGGCATTAAAAGCATCGGTAAAGTCACCTCCTATTTTGTACCGGTTATGGCCGCCTTTTATTTAATTTGTGGAATCTTAATTCTTATCTTAAATGCTGAACTCGTTCCAAATGCAATTAAACTGATTTTCACAGATGCCTTCACTGGACAGGCAGTAGCTGGCGGTGCAATCGGAACAGTAATCCGTTGGGGTGTGGCTAGAGGTGTCTTTTCGAATGAAGCTGGTTTAGGATCAGCTCCGATTGCGGCAGCAGCGGCTAAAACGGATTTTCCTGCCCGACAAGCACTTGTATCAATGACGCAAGTATTTATTGATACAATTATTATTTGCTCAATAACAGGAATTTCACTTGTAATGGCAGATCAATATAATAGTGGGTTAGAAGGAGCAGAACTGACATCCGTCTCCTTTGATTTATTATTAGGTCCTGTTGGTTCCTATATCGTTTCAATCGGATTAATTTTCTTCGCTGCCTCTACAATTATTGGATGGGCTTATTATGGCGAGAAATGCTATTCCTACTTATTTGGTGATAGAACAGTGATTACCTATCGCATCGTTTTTGTTTTAGCTGTTTTTATAGGCTGCGTAAGTTCTCTTGATCTTGTTTGGAGCTTTGCAGATATTATGAATGCTTTAATGGCCATTCCTAACTTGATCGGCCTCCTCGGACTATCAGCTGTGATTATAGCTGAAACAAAGATCATTATCAGAATCATTAATACTGAAAAACAAAATAAGCAGAGAAAGACATTTGAAACTTGAATTTGACAGATAGTGAATTCCATGGAATGATATTTCTATCTAGTGCGGAAGGGATGAATGAAGTGGCAGATTTATCGGTTAAATCCACTGAGAATATTAAAATTATGATTAATGGCATCCAAGAAAAATTACAAATGATCAACAGCTCAGCTATGCGTGCAGACAGCTTTAATGATAGCTCCTATGAGGATTTATTGGAGATATATGAAATGGTCATGTCCAAGGACCGCTTCAGCCCAAGTGAAATGCAAGCAATTGTCGAAGAGATTGGCAAATTGAGAAAGTAAATTGGTAATAAAAGCTCCTCCGTTCAAGGAACGGAGGAGCTTCATTTTATTTGGACAGCAATGCAAGGGATTCCCTGTTGAAGGCAGGAATATCATCCGGCTGCCTGCTTGTTACTAATTGTTCTCCACATACAAATACCTCTTCATCATGATAAATGGCACCTGCATTCTCGAGATCAACCTTAATTGACTTGTATCCTGTTGAATCTCTTCCTTCCAGCGCTTTTGCAGTAATCAACAATTGTGGACCATGGCAAATTGCGAATACTGGTTTCTTTGCATCCATGAATTCCTTGGCGAAAGAAACAAAACGATCATCTCCTCTTAAAATATCAGGAGAGAATCCACCCGGAATAAATAAAGCATCAAACTCATTCGCTTTTACCTCATCAATGCCCTTTTGAATTTCCACCGTTTCTTTTCCTTGCTTACCTTCAACATTTTGTCCACTTTCAAAGCCGATGGTTACTACTTCATGACCAGCTTCCTTATAAGCCTTAGCAGGGTCTGTATATTCTACATCTTCAAACATATCCGTTATGACACAAGCAATTCTTTTACTCATACTATCAATCTCCTTTTTTGAAAAATAATAGTTACATTTTCATTCTTTCCCTCGGCAAAATTTTCATAAACATTCTCTTTTATGTAATCAAGGAATATAAAAACAGTGTGAATGATATTCACACTGCCCAAGTCAACCCTATTACCTAAACAGTAAACTTGCCTAAAGAAGCTCGCATTTCTTCTGATAAATCAGTCAGCGCCCGTGCGGATGAACCAATTTCCTCAACGGCAAATCCTCTGCCATGTTCACCAGCAGGGCGGCTTCAATCCATGCGTTCAATGCTAATAGATCCACTACTCACCAATTAATGTTTTACGGGGCATGATGAGGATTTCTACGCGTCTGTTTTTCTCCCGCCCACTGTCAGTGGTATTAGGCACTACTGGTTTAAATTCTCCAAAGCCTTTTGCACTAAACCATTCCGGTTTTAATTTTTTATTATCCTGGAGAAGCTTCATAAAGTTAACAGCTCTCATAACGCTTAATTCCCAATTTGATTCAAACTCTGCATTACGAATCGGTACATTATCCGTATGTCCGCTAATGATAATATTTCTGGGAGGTTCCATTACAAGCAGTTCAGATATTTCCTTCGCAATTATTTCATCTCTCTCTCTGACCATTGCAATCCCCGAGTCAAATAATACATTATCTCGAATGGTTAACAGCAACCCTTCCTCTGTCAGAGATGTCTCTAAATTGCTTTTTAAATGACTGTCACTAATATAAGTATCAATTTTCTCCTGAACTACCTTCAATTCTTCCAGCTCCGGATTGGCTACCTCTGTTCCTTCTTCTTCTTTCCCATCAAATTTCTCTGGATCTGTTTCTGCCATCATCCCTTCAGGCATTGGGCTGGGATGCTCAAAAACACCTGTTCCTCCATCTAATGCTTTATTAAAGGCTCGTGATAGATCAGAGAACTTTTGGGCATCTACAGAACTCATAGCAAATAAGACAATAAATAACGCTAATAATAAGGTTAATAAGTCACTGTATGGGAGCAGCCAGGATTCGGACATATGCTCCTCATGCTGAGACTTCTTTTTTCGCCTGGACATTGTTTCTCATCTCACCTTCCAACCACTTCTTCCTTTCCGCAGCAGGTAAATAAGAAGATAGTTTTTGCTCTATTGTCCTTGGTGCTTCACCTTCTAATATAGATAGAATGCCTTCTACCATCATCTCTTTAATACGTACTTCCTGTTTAGATTTTCTCTTTAATTTATTCGCAAACGGATGCCACAATAAATATCCCGTAAAGATTCCCATCAATGTAGCAACAAATGCTGCACTTATGGCATGGCCCAGCACTTCTGTATCACTCATATTGCCCAAGGCTGCAATTAATCCTACTACTGCACCTAGTACCCCGAGGGTTGGAGCATAGGTACCAGCCTGTGTGAAAATCTGAGCCCCAACAGCATGCCTTTCCTCCATGGCATCTATTTCTTCTGAAAGGATATCGCGAATATAATCTGCACTTTGTCCTTCAACCGCCAAATTCAAACCGTTCCTTAAAAATGGTTCTTCAACCGATTCTGATATTTTTTCTAGCGCCAGCAAACCTTCTTTACGAGCTGTTTGTGCCCAATCACAAAATGTATGAATTAATTCTTCCGTTGTAACCATTTCTTTTTCTGAAAAAAGGATGGCAAATAGCTTAGGAAGCTTAATCAATTCATTAACTGGAAAAGCAACTAATACAGCCGCAGCCGTTCCTAAAAAAATGATTAATATAGCAGCTGGATTGACAAGAACTGCGATATCAACACCTTTAAGCACCATTCCAACACCTACTGAAACGAAGGCCAACATAATCCCTATGATTGAAGACTTGTCCATATAATTCACCCGTTTTCTACTATTCTTTTATCTCTTCTAGTATCGACATTTCAATAAATTCCTTAACACTATTAAGCTTTTAAAAAGATTTGAAAATCAATTTTAGGTAAAAAGACATAAAAAAAGTGATGAAAACATCACTTTTTTTGAACGATTAAAGATTGGAATGTACATTTATATACCAAGCAACAGCATTTCTTAGGAAAATGACATATTTTTTCCCATCTATCAATAACCATCCAGGAATATAATTTGTTTCTTTTTAACAAATATGTCGAAGTAACCAATTTTCTGTAATATTTTTGTAAATCAAATTCAATAATGCTGTAACCATAGAAACTAGTATTTTAGTTATAGTAGTAAAGTAGAGAAAAGGCGGTAAGATTTAACAATGCTGCCAAAAAACATTTCGGGGGTCACTATGAAAAAAATAATTATTGCTCTTGCTATTTTTCTGTCATCCACGCTTGTGCCATTTGGACCATTTGAATCTAAAGCCTCAGCTGCTATGTCGACTAGTAAAGCCAACAAAGTTGTATCAACCGGGAAAAAATATGTAGGAACGCCTTATCGATACGGCGGAACAACACCTAAAGGATTTGATTGCTCTGGTTTTGTGGGGTATACCTTCAAAAAAGCAGCAGGAAAGAAACTTCCAAGGACCTCAACCAGTATGTATAAACAGGGGAAAAAGATTGCTAAATCTAAGTTAAAAAAAGGAGATTTAGTTTTCTTTAATACTTCCGGAAAAGGGGTCTCCCATGTAGCGATCTACATTGGAAGTAATAAAGTCATTCACTCTGTTTCTAAAGGTGTAAAAACAGATTCACTAAGCTCATCTTATTGGAAGAAACGTTATGTAGGAGCTAAAAGATTATAAATTCTATTTTACAGGCGGACATCCTTCGCCTTTTTATTTTGCTTATTTTATACCCATTTGTAATAAGTGTAAACCTTTACATACTAGTTGTACTGGCATTCTATTTTAACCAGTCAGCATATCACTTGGAGATATTTCAATATAAATGCTAAACTCTTCTTCTCTTTTCAGGAAGGTTTACTAAAATCTATTTTTTTATTGGTCGCATTAATGCGTATAAGTCTTCTTCCAAACGTGCAGCATATGCTTCAGCATGTTTCCCAGCATCCCTCACTCCAGCATTGTAAAAATGAGGTCCTAACGTTTCTGTGAAAAACTCCAAAATATTCTCTGCAGCCAGTTCTCCAATCTCTTCATCACGCTCTTTTTGAAAATATTGTTGAATTTGACCAATTATCCATCTTTTATCTTCTGCTTTCCAATTGATTAGCACTTGTACCCCTCCTTTGAAATTTACCTTTATCTTTCATTTATAACAAAAAAATAGTAGGATATAAACCTTCATGAGGTTTATCCTACTATTTTTTTAAGCGTAACACCTATTGTTTGGCCTTTAATTATTTAACTTATTCTTCCATGCTCTTTTTTAAGCTGGCTTTTTCATATACTTGGTTAGCATTTTGTAGGCATGCTCTACTTGTTCATCACTAGGAGATTGGATTCCCGCCAGTGGATATTTGTAGCCAAGAGTTTCCCATTTATAAACACCTAATTGATGATATGGTAAGATTTCTACCTTTTCAATATTATTAAGTGTTCCTAAGAATTGACCCATTCTCTCCAAGTATTCATCCTGATCATTAACGGTTGGAACTAGTACGTGTCTGATCCAAACCGGTTGTCCTTTGTCAGAAAGATAACGGGCGCAATCCAAAATATGTTCATTCGGTTTACCAGTTAGCTTAATATGGCGTTTGCTATCTATGTGTTTAATATCCAGTAGGATCAAGTCTGTATATTCAAGCAGTTCATCGAATTGCTCTAAAAATTCTGGTGATCTCGAAAAACAGCCGGCCGAGGAATCAATGGTCGTGTGAATTCCTCTTTCCTTACATAATTTAAACAGTTCTATAATAAAAGGAATTTGCAATAGCGGTTCTCCACCACTGACGGTAACTCCACCGCCTGATGCATCCATGAATGGTTTATATAATTCAATATCTTTAACAATTTCTTCTGGACTCATTTGCTTGCCTGTTCCAATTGACCACGTATCGGCATTATGGCAATATTGGCAGCGCAACAAACACCCTTGCGTAAAGACAATGTAGCGGATCCCCGGGCCATCTACTGTGCCGCATGTTTCAACGGAATGTATATTTCCATATGTTGTCATGAGATCCCATCCTTTCTTTTCTAAAAATATCCAATGGGAAGTTAAAAGTTAGTCTCCCTGCTAATACAGGGAGACCTCCTAGTAACAAGTACTTCTATATTACATAGTTTCGTGGAACGTACGGTTGATAACGTCAATTTGTTGCTCACGAGTCAACTTGATGAAGTTAACAGCGTATCCAGATACACGGATTGTTAATTGCGGATACTCTTCTGGATGTTCCATAGCAGCCAACAATGTATCACGGTTAAATACGTTGATATTTAAGTGATGGCCTTCTTTAGAAGCATAACCATCTAAGATTGCTGCAAGGTTCGCTTCGCGTTGTTCTTCTTCACGTCCAAGTGCTTTTGGCACCATAGAGAATGTGTTAGAAATACCGTCTAAAGAGCAATCGTATGGAAGCTTAGATACAGAAGATAGAGAAGCTAGAGCACCTTTTGTATCACGTCCGTGCATTGGGTTCGCACCTGGTGCGAATGGTTCGCCAGCGCGACGTCCATCTGGAGTGTTACCAGTTTTCTTACCATATACTACGTTAGAAGTAATTGTAAGAATGGATTGTGTGTGCACAGAGCTACGGTATGTTTTATGCTTTTTCAATTTAGTCATAAAGTTACGAACAAGCTCAACAGCCATGCTGTCTACGCGATCATCATTGTTTCCGTATTTAGGGAAATCACCGATGATTTCAAAGTCAACTGCCACACCGTTTTCATCACGGATTGGTTTAACTTGTGCATATTTAATCGCACTTAATGCGTCAGCTACTACAGACAATCCAGCAATTCCCGCTGCCATTGTGCGAAGGATTTCAACATCATGTAATGCCATTTCAATACGCTCATAGCTATACTTATCGTGCATGTAGTGGATTACATTCAATGTATTGATGTATAGCTCTGCAAGCCATTCCATTGTGCTATCGAAGTTAGCCATAACTTCATCAAAGTCTAACACGTCAGAAGTAATTGCTTTGAAGTTCGGTCCAACTTGAATTTTAAGTTTTTCATCCACACCGCCGTTGATTGCATAAAGCAATGCTTTTGCAAGGTTCGCACGAGCTCCGAAGAATTGCATTTGTTTACCGATACGCATTGCGGATACACAGCATGCAATTCCGTAGTCATCGCCGTATTCTCTGATCATGATGTCATCATTTTCGTACTGAATCGCACTTGTTTGGATAGACATTTTTGCACAGAAACGTTTGAACCCTTCTGGGAACTTCGTAGACCATAGTACAGTCAAGTTTGGTTCTGGAGCTGGTCCAAGGTTTGATAATGTGTGCAAGAAACGGAAAGAGTTTTTCGTTACAAGAGTTCTTCCATCTAATGCCATACCACCGATTGATTCTGTTACCCAAGTAGGGTCTCCACTGAACAATTGGTTGTAATCAGGTGTACGAGCAAATTTTACAAGACGAAGCTTCATAACAAAGTGGTCGATGATCTCTTGTGCTTCTTGTTCTGTTAATGTGCCTTCACGAAGGTCACGCTCGAAATAAATATCAAGGAAAGAAGAAGTACGTCCAAGAGACATTGCCGCACCGTTTTGTTCCTTGATTGCAGCTAGGTATGCAAAGTATAGCCATTGTACCGCTTCTTTTGCGTTTGTAGCTGGTTTAGAGATATCGTATCCGTAAATTTCAGCTAGTTGTTTCAATTCACCTAACGCACGAATTTGTTCGCTTAATTCTTCACGTTGACGAATAACTTCTTCAGACATTGTTCTTAAACCGTAGTTTTTCAAATCTTTCTTACGTTCAGCAATCAAGAAGTCTACACCGTATAATGCAACACGACGGTAGTCACCGATGATACGTCCACGTCCGTATGCATCTGGAAGACCAGTGATGATACCAGCTTTACGAGCAAGTTTCATTTCATCAGTGTAAGCATCGAATACACCTTGGTTGTGTGTTTTACGGTAGTCAGTGAAGATTTTTTGAACTTCTTCATCAACTGTGAATCCGTATGATTCTGCTGCAGCTACTGCCATACGGATACCACCGAATGGTTGTAGGGAGCGTTTAAATGGTTTATCAGTTTGGAAACCAACGATAGTTTCTAAATCTTTATTTAAATATCCAGGACCATGGGAAGTGATAGTTGAAACGATTGTAGAATCAAGATCAAGTACGCCGCCTGCTTCACGTTCTTGCTTAGTAAGCTCCATTACTTGTTTCCATAATTCTTTTGTTGCTTCAGTTGGACCTTCTAAAAATTCATCATTTCCAGTGTATGGAGTGATGTTTTTCATGATGAAGTCACGTGTATTAACTTCTTTCTGCCAGTCTCCGCCAGCAAAGCCTCTCCATGGATCTTGAGTATTTACTTTATCCATAACCATTGCCATTTTATTTTACCTCCTAATATTACATTCAGGAATATTTTTCTAGCTTCTAGATGTTCAACTTTTAAATTTATATAACAGCTATCTATAGACCTATAATACACGTTATATGTGAAAAAGTGAACATGTAAATTATGACAATCCAGTGAAATCGAAAACATTATTGTTAAATCAATCTTTTCTAACTATTTTCGAATAATTCTAACTTTAGAACCCTCGGAAAGCTAGTGGAACTGTTATAGTAAAATCCACACAAAAAGACAAACTGTACTATAAAAGGCATCTGTTCTTAAATACAGATGCCTTTTATAAATACCATTATATAACAATTCTGTCATTTATGCACGTCTGATCTATTTTTAAAGGCTTCCTTCGTCACAATATATTGTTCATGGTTTGTATGTTGCTCCTGATTTCCGCCCGTTTCAGCATGATGAGGAAAATTCCCAGGATGACTTTTACGTTTATGATTAAAACCTTTACCTCTTGCCATAATTCTACCTCCTTCCCTTATTATCATTTTCTGCAGAAAGGCGAGAATTATCGCAGGTAAGTTGAGGCAATATAGTACAAAAAGAACATCATTATTGGTAGCCATAGACCACTTGCTTAAGCAATTTGGGAACAACCTCAGTGGAAAATGGAATATGCAGCCTTTCTGTACGTTTGTGCGCATCCTTACCATATGGACCGATATTTACGGCTGGTATATCCAATTCCCCAATAATAGAAAGCGGAAGATTATAACCACTCCCATATAGAGGCATTTCATTTTCTAATACCGGCATCACTAAATCACGATCGCGCAAACGGCAATAACTTACATCAGAAAGGCCTGGAAAATATGACATGATCTTTATTTCTTCATTAAATTTCTCTTTAGCGGTCCTAACGCATTGCTCTACTAGTCCTTTTGCTTTCTGATCCCTTTCATCATCTTCCAAATAAACGTGCGGATAATAAGGTGGAGCGAGCATAATCATATAGAAAGGAGCCTCTGATTTGAAAAAAGATGCCACTACATCTGCAATTTCAGCTGTTAATTTGGCCATGTTCATGCCTGCGTCCTGTTCAAGCAATGCAATCTTTGCGTTTATTTCTTTAACAAACACATGGCCAAATTCTCTACAGCCCTTATCAAATAACTCTTGATACGTGTATACCCTTGGCTTAAGGATTGACTTTCTTGAACCATGTCCTCCATACCCAAGTAAATCATAAATATTTGATAGCCGTCCTTCTATATACTGGCTGCTTTCTTCACCAATATCTTTCAGCTTGTTTATGACTTCTTCCGGATTTTGCTTTAATGTAAGGATGTTTGCAAGTACATATGCTGCAGTTGGCGTTTGGACATTATACGCTTCTTTTAAATCCATTAATTTTAATATCGTAGGCAAAGGATTCTGTTCCCCGCGTTCATGTTCTAAAAAGGCTAAGGATAACTCCAGTCTTTCCGCTATTACACCTGCCATCCAGGCGGCATTCATACCTTCGAGCGGTTCGCCCACATGTGTTTCAGTTCCGACACAAAAAATTAAGGGCAGCAACTTACCCACAGATCCTGTATAAAAATATTTTGTTCGGTCTCCTGGATATGCACCAAAACTCGGCTCCGAGCAAATGGCCACTTCCAAATCAAGTTGGTATTGGTCCCTGATTCCTTTAATCAACTCAACTCCCGCAAACATTCCGGCCGAATATCTCTCTTCATCCGGTGTTGCTAAAAATAATAGGTTATGCTTCAAATCGCCATGTTCGGCAGCTTCTGATAGTAAGGCCATCTGAATAGCAAGTCCGGCTTTCATATCCATAATTCCTCTTCCAAAGATCCACTCCCCAGACTTCAAATCCTGCTCGGCATCATCTGAAAGGTTTTCCTCTGCCATTGCACTTGTACATTCCAATGGTGAAAAAGCGAGCGGTGCAAGGCGTCCGTAATCTTCAACCCCTACTACATCATAATGACTTAAAAGTATAATTGTTTTTTTACTCGTTTTACTCCCTTGATAAAAAGCAGCAACTGCTTTTCGATTTAATAGATCTCCTGTAATTTCTTTTCTGTATATTTGATTGGGGTACTTTTGAAAATAAGGCATTTCCTTAAGGATCGCAGAAATTTCATCCTCCATACGCAGCTCACCCCTTGTGCCCGTTACACTTGGCACTTTTACAAGGCGATATAATAATTCCAAAATCCCTTCCTTTGTATTCCAATGACCCATACCTTCTCCCCCACTTTTTCTATCTTTTTCTAAAATTATAGCAGTATTTGGTTGAATATTCAGTTAAATGTTATTTACCATGTTCTCAATTTTGCCGCGGCTAATCAGATATGGTACGGTATTCTTACAATTAAAGGAGCGGGTACAATGGATATTTCTATCAATATTAAAGAGATTACTCTCCACTATATTTCAATGGAACTAAAGAATTCCTTTACTACAAGCTTTGGAAGCTTGAAAGATAGAGAAATGATTATTATTGAAATGGTTGATAGCGATGGAATCGTTGGGTGGGGTGAGTGTGTTGCCTTCCGAGAACCTTGGTATACGGAGGAAACACTCCAAACAGCTGCACATATTATGAAAGATTTTTTAATCCCCAAACTCATCCAGCAGCCAATCTATCATCCGGATGAGCTTCAGCATCTTTTTTCTCCTGTTCGCAAAAATCCAATGGCTAAATCAGCTCTTGAAGGCGCAATTTGGGATTTATATGCGAAGAAAAATAATAAATCCTTATCGAGAGCTTTAGGTGGAACTAAAAACGAGATTGAAACAGGAGTTAGTATCGGACTACAGACCTCAGATGAACATTTATTTCGCCTGATTGATCATAGCCTTGAGCAAGGATATAAGAGAATTAAGCTTAAAATCAAACCCGGTCAGGACATCTCTCTTATTCGGACTGTTCGTAGGAGATACCCTCAATTACCCATTATGGCTGATGCAAATTCGGCCTATTGTTTAGCAGATATGGATCTTTTAAAAGCGCTGGATGAATTTGATTTAATGATGATTGAACAGCCGCTTCGTTTTGATGATTTTTATGAGCATGCCATTCTTCAGCAACATATCGCGACACCGGTATGCTTGGATGAAAGCATTCAATCATTTGAGAACGCCAAACAAGCAATTGCCCTGGGTAGCTGCCAAGTGATTAATTTAAAAATTGGACGAGTCGGCGGGTTATCAAAAGCTATTAAAATTCTTCATCTTTGTGAAGCCAAAAATATTTCCGTTTGGTGCGGCGGTATGCTTGAATCTGGTATTAGCCGGGCCCATACGATTGCACTGGCCTCCATGCCACAGGTTAATCTGCCAGGTGACATTTCAAGCTCTAGCCATTATTGGGAGCAAGATATTACGTTTCCTAACGTGATTGTCGAGAACGGTGTCATTCAAGTTCCTGAACAAGCCGGAATCGGTTTTGAAGTTAATCGAACATGGCTAGCCCAATACTCAACTCACAAAGAGTCCTTCACTTCCAAATAATGTGTATTCTTATTCTATACGGGTATAGAATAAGAAACGAACAATGGGAGTGAATACACATGACAAAGGAAAAACCATTATCAAAGAAAAAAATGGACAATCCTGAAAACTCGATGACAGACAAAGAGCATATGCTCGATAAGTTTGAAGATGAACAGCATGTTGACACCATTCCTATCGAGGATTTACGAGAAGAAAATCTAGAAGAAAAAGATAAGACTGCTACGAAGAGTACTTCTTCCAGCGAAAAGAAATACGAGCCCGAAAAACAGTGAGCATGGAGCCAGTTTATCTGGCTCTTATTTTAGATCTCACCCCAAAAACCTCCCAGCTAATATCCCTCTTTAAACACAGTAATTAAATTCAAAAATATTCCACAAAAAGTTATCCAAGACTCTCGATATTTTTTTATGAAGCCGATACATAAATAGTGCATATTTTCGGGGGTGTAAGATGGATAAAATAAAGCTTATTGAAAAACGAAATAGACAGCTTGTCTCTATTATTTAGTTTACTTTTACTTGTGTCCTTCTGTGGAATTTCTTTCATGTTGGATTAATCCAAGCGATAAATGAATAAATCAGTCCAGATGAATGATGAATCTGTCCATTTTGCAGCTCAAGCCTCTTCGGAGATGAGTAAGTATACCGCCTCTACAATCGAAATCATCGAGCAGGGAGATATCCAAGTAAAAAAGGTTACAGAGGATTTGGTTAAAGTAAAAGAAATTGTTACAGGCACTGTTTCAGTTATGACAGAACTGCGGAATCAGAATTATAAATCGAGGAAATAGTCAGCAAAATAACAGATATCTCTGCTCAAACCAATTTGCTGGCACTTAATGCAGCAATAGAAACGGCGAGAGCTGGTGAGCATGGAAAAGGCTTTGCTGTCGTTGCTGAAGAAGTACGTAAGCTTGCTGAGGATACCAGGCAATCCACACAGGAAATTGCCAATATCCTTAATGGGATTCAGAAAAAAACAGTGGATGCTGCAGTCCAGGTAAATCTAGGGCAAGATGCCATTATTCAAAGTGAGCAGACCATAAGCTTAATGAGTTCAACCTTTAACCGTATTAAAGAGACGAGCAAGGACGTTTCTGATGAGGCCAATAAAGTTCAGAACATACTTAATCAGCTTACAGACGAATCTCAAAGGATAGCACAGAGATTATCCGAATATCCAGCTTTACACAGGAAAGTTCTGCATCCTCACAGGAGATTCTCGCTAATATCGAAGAGCAAAACCAGCTAATAACCGGCATTTCTCATAGCTTTAATGAACTCGATAATCTAGTTGAAAAACTGGATAAATAGTGAAGATTTAAATAAAAACTCGCTATTCATGTTAACACAGCACCTATTTGATGCTGATTCATGATTGGCGAGTTTTTTACTTACAAATTAATTTAACTCATCGTATTTAGTCTTCAAGGTTAAAGGACATCGCCAAATAGATTACACTAACTAATGGTCATAATCCCTTTAATCAAACAAAAATGACGTGTCCCCACGTCATTCATTAAAAACTTATTCCGATTTCACTTTTTCATATCCATTGACGACAACAGATAGTTCCCCAGTCGATGGATGAATAACCATTCCCGTAACTGGTATAGATGCCGGCATTAACGGATGATTCTTAACCAGATTAACACTTTCCGTAACGCTTTCATGTACATTAGAAAAGCCCTTAACCCACTGCTTCACATCTATTCCAACATGCTCCAAAGTAGAAAAGGTCTCTTCAGGTACTCCATTATCAGTCATTTGTCCAATCAATTGATTTGGATCCATGGCAGCCATACCGCAATCCTCATGACCTACAATAAATACTTCTCTTGCTCCCAATGCATGAATAGCGACAATGATGGAACGCATCACACCGCCAAATGGATGATTTACGATCGCTCCGGCAGTCTTTATAATTTTGACATCTCCGTTAGCAATATTCATGGCCCTTGGTAACAACTCAACCAGCCTTGTGTCCATACAGCTTACTATAACCATTTTTTTATCGGGAAATTTAGTGGTCTCGTATGGCAAATATTCTTCCTTGTTTACAAATTCACGATTATAAGCAAGAATTTCATCTAAAGTATTCATTTATTTCTCCCCTTCATAAAGCATTAAATCCATTGTACATAAGTATTTATAATAGTTGAAATAATATACAATTTCATCCGTAGGAAACTTTCAACAAAAGATGCGTACACTATCATAACAGATTACTAAACAGTATTGCCGCAACGACTAATGAAAGGATCCATTCACTTTGAAGACAAAACTTAGGCAACTTGAACCCTATATACATTCCATTTTTGAATATTTACACTCACATCCTGAGATAAGCTGGAAAGAGCACGAGACTGCGGCCTTTATTGAAAAGCGATTAAGCGAAGAAGGGATTAAGTGCAATGCTTTCCCCTCATTTCCCGGTTTAGTTGCTGAAATAGGCTCCGGCAAGCCAGTCATTGCTTTACGAGCGGATATGGATGCCCTTTGGCAGGAATGTGATGGAACCTTTAAAGCTAATCATTCATGCGGACATGATGCGCACATGTCAATCGTATTGGGTACAGTCTTGATGCTCAAAGAATTGACTGGGACTGAACAAGAAAAAGGAACAGTTCGATTTATCTTTCAGCCGGCAGAAGAAACGGGTGAAGGTGCCAAGGCTGTAACGAATCTTGGAATTGTAGATGACGTTGATTATTTATACGGTCTCCATCTTCGTCCAATAGAGGAGCTGCCTCTTGGCATGGCAGCTCCTGCGATCAATCATGGGGCAACCTATCATGTTTCAGGAAAAATCATTGGAGAAGATGCACATGGAGCACGGCCTCATTTAGGGACAAGTTCAATAGATGTCCTAATTATGATGCATCAGCTGCTTCAACAAATTAAACTGTCACCGATGAAACCACATTCCATCAAAATTACCAGATTCGAAACAGGAAATGAAAATTTAAATGTCATACCAGGTACTGCTTTGTTTGGAATTGATGCCAGGGCTCAATCAAACGAAGACCTGCACATCATTAAGGAGCAAATACAGCAAACCTTTACCCAATTAGAATCAATCTTCCGCATTCATATCCAACTAGAGCCATATCCAGATACACCGGCTTCCATCATCTCCGCCAAAGCGGCGCAATTTATGGAAGAAGCTATTTTGGATACAATGGGGCGTAAAGCTCTAAGACCCACGGTGTTAACTCCCGGAAGTGACGATTTTCATTTTTATACGAAACTTCGTCCTTCCATAAAAGCAACCATGCTGGCGTTGGGTGCTGATTTAGCTCCAGGGCTTCATCACCCAAATATGACATTTGATCGTTCTTGTATAATAGATGGTATCGAAATCCTAACAAGAGCTATTCTCCACACGTTAAAGGCTGAATCTCTATAATAAAGATTCAGCCCCTTTATAGTTAAACCCTATTCATTCCTAGCGCTTGTTTGATATCCCCCCATAGATCTTCCCAGTTTTCTAATCCAACGGATACGCGCAGCAATTGGTCTGTAACACCCATTTCCAAACGTTCAGCTTCTGGAATAATGGCATGTGTCATTGAAGCGGGGTGACAAATCAATGTTTCGACATCCCCTAAGCTGACTGCGATTTTAATAAGCTTCATCCTATTAAGAAAGGCTTGCGCATCCTCTTTACTACCTTTTATTTCAAAAGCGATAACCCCTCCTGGCTGACGCATTTGTTTCATAGCTGCCTCGTATCCAACATTTTTCTGATCCCCAGGGTAATAAATCTGCTCAACTTTTGGATGTTCTTTTAGCTGCTCATAAATTTTTTGAGCATTTTCGCTATGACGGTCCATACGAATTGGCAAGGTTTTGATTCCCCTTAACAATAACCAGGCATCAAAAGGCGCCATGATTCCCCCGACGTCCTTTAACATTGTTTTTCTAACTCGTGATATGAATTCATGAGAACCGGCAACCAAGCCCGCTACAACGTCTCCATGTCCGCAAATATATTTAGTTGCACTGTGTACAACTATGTCACATCCCAGCTGAAGAGGTTGTTGCAAGTATGGCGAAGGAAATGTATTATCCACAACGACAGGGATCCCATTTCTTTTAGCCACTCGTGCCACCATTTCCAAGTCAATGACTCTCATTGTTGGGTTAATTGGCGTCTCAACAAATATACACGTTGTTTCAGGTTTAATTAACTCCTGAATCTGTTCCTCTGTTTCCATCGGACTAAAGTCATGATGGATATTATATTTCTCCTTCATCATTACTAATAAATCGAATGTACAACCATAAATACCGAGTGAGCATAGAATATGATCATTTGTCTTGGTAAGTTCCATTAAAACAGCTGATACAGCAGCCATACCGGACCCAAATGCAATTCCTTCCTCAGCTCCTTCCAATACAGCTATTTTCTCTTCTAGTGAGCGTACGGTTGGATTACCTAATCTCGAATAGATAAATCCACTATCTGTACCAGCAAATCGTTGTTCCCCCTGTTCAGCAGTTTCAAATGTAAAGGTGGAAGTTTGATAGATTGGCATAGATAGACTTCCCTGATGTTCGTTTGAATCATATCCGGCATGTATAGCAGCAGTTTCAAAGTGGGTATATTTCTTATTCATATAGCTCCCCCTATTTTAAATGTAAAAAATTTCAATCACCACTTTATCATATGGCATACACCCAAAAATTGTAAACAATCTTATCCAGATATTTCAAAAACCAACCTTTCATGGCACACAAGGAACCAATATTTATCTAAATATAACTAATCAATATATACCGAAAAAATAAGGACCCTATACTTATTAGATCCGATTTATCTATTTACTAATGTATTTCCTTGAATTACAAGAAAAAAGGCCCTAAACGGACCTTTTCACCCATGTATTATGTCAGCAAAAGCACCATCTACTACTGATGTAAGTAAATCAGCAACCTTTACTTTCATTTGAACTCCTATTTTCCCTGCACTGACGATGATTTTTTCCTGAATTTCAGCTGATTCATCTATGTATGTTTTATACTGCCTTTTCATCCCGACCGGTGAACAGCCACCGCGGATATAACCCGTCCATTTTTGTATGTCTTTCATAGGCAGCATCTCAACTTTCTTTTCACCAGAAACTTTAGCTGCTTTTTTCAAATCCAGCTCTGAATCTACAGGAATCACAAATACATAAATAGAGCCACTCCCTGCAATGGTGACGAGAGTCTTATAGACAAGACGATAATCCTGGCCTATTTTCTCTGCAACGGAAATACCATCAATTTTCCCATCACGATTTTCGTATTGAAATATTTCATACTCAATTCCTTTTTGATCTAATATGCGCAGTGCATTCGTCTTCACATTCCCCACTTAAAAACTTCCTCTCAAAATCTGCCCGATTTAAAAATTGAATAAAGTAAATACAGTACCATTAAGGTTGCGATAATCGATCCAATTTCAATAATAGGCACTTGCCATAAAATAGAACCGCTGCCTCTAGATGATGACCCTATAATCAAGCCTGCCATAATAATACTAAAGGATAAGAGAATAATCGCATAAGAAAGCTGGTTACCGACCTTATCCATTTTACCAAGGAACACATCTAGTTGCGGCACCTCTATTTGTACTCGAAATTTACCCTCTTTTAGCTTATTCGTTAATTCATGTAAACTGCGAGGCATTTCGTCCAGGATATCTGAGAATTCCACCACTTTGTTCCACAAGGAGTCAGCCAGGTTTTTAGGCTTCAGTCTTTCTTTAATCAACTTCTCCCCAAATGGCTCAATTACATCAATAATATTGAATTCCGGGTTCAATGTTTCTACCACACCTTCAACCGCAAGGAAGGTCTTACCCAGCATAGTCAAATCAGATGGGATACGGATATGATGTAAGTAGGTTAATGTAAAGAAGTCATTCACTGCTTCACTCATATTTAAGGTATTTAAAGGATGGCCATAATACTTATCGATAATTTCTTCCACATCAGATCGCAGTTTAT